>JABXHZ010000434.1 GCA_013373335.1 Cyclobacteriaceae bacterium
TTGGCTCAGGAAGGCTGGTCTTCTGTTCATTCGGTTTTGAATGAAGATCAGTTTTGGGAAAATATCGAAGAGCTAAGGGCAGCTGGCGCTGAGGGAATTCTGGTAGTTCCTATCGAGAAAATGGTGATATAAATTCAAAAAAAGTACTACGTAAAAATTTGTCTGATGAAAATTCTCATCAATCCAGAAGTTTCTACTTGGAAAGAAGAATTGGCTAGACCAGTTTTCAAAACCAAAAAAATCAATCGTATCGTCAAGCCTATTCTTCGAAAAGTTCGCAGAAATGGGGATAGAGCTTTGATCAAATATGCTTATGAATTTGATCATGTAGAGCTCGATGATTTAGTCGTAGAACAAAATGAAATAAAAGAAGCTGCTTCTGCGCTTTCCACGGATTTGAAAGAAGCTATTCTAGTGGCCAAGAAAAATATTGAGCGATTTCATGCTGCTCAGACCCAACCTGAACTGGTGGAAGAGATTATGCCTGGAGTAATATGTCGTCGAAAAAGTGTACCCATTCAACGGGTTGGACTATATATCCCTGGCGGTACAGCTCCCCTCTTCAGCACTGTATTGATGTTAGGAATTCCAGCAAAATTGGCTGGTTGCAAAGAAATTGTTCTTTGCACACCTCCGAATGAAGCAGGTAAAATTCACCCAGCTATCTTATTTACGGCGGATCTAATAGGGATCCAAAAAATCATTAAATCAGGCGGAGCACAGGCTATTGCAGCCATGACTTTTGGAACTGAATCTGTTCCTCAAGTAGATAAGATCTTTGGACCCGGAAATCAATTTGTAACAGCTGCTAAGCAACTAGCAACTAATTTCGGAGTAGCCATCGATATGCCTGCTGGCCCTTCTGAAGTTTTGGTTTATGCAGATGATTCCGCTGAACCTGCATTCGTTGCAGCTGATTTATTATCTCAAGCCGAGCATGGGGTAGATTCGCAAGTTGTATTGGTGACCCACAGCCAAAAGTTTGCAAAAAGAGTTCTAAAAGAAATCGAAAATCAAGTAGAAAAACTGTCTAGAAAAGATATCGCCAAGAAATCCTTGGAGAATTCAGTAGCGATTGTCTTGAAAGATTTAAAAACTGCCTTAGATCTGATCAATTTTTATGCTCCTGAACACTTAATAATTAGTGTTGAACAAGAGGAGGAAGCCGTTCAAGGAATCGTCAATGCAGGCTCGGTATTTATAGGAAAATATACTCCTGAATCAGTAGGTGATTATGCATCTGGAACCAATCACACGCTTCCAACCTACGGGTATGCTCGGAACTATAGTGGGGTTTCTTTGGATAGTTTTGTCAAGAAAATTACCTACCAAAAACTAAGTGCTGAAGGATTAAAAAATCTTGGACCAACCGTTGAAGTAATGGCAAGAGAAGAATTGTTGGATGCACATAAAAATGCTGTTTCTATTCGTCTTAACTATTTGAAAAATAAGGACTAATGGCATTTGATCTAAATTCTTTACTTAGGCCTCATATTTCCTCTTTAAAGCCTTATACCTCAGCTCGTGATGAGTATACAGGAAAGGAAGGAATATTCCTGGATGCCAACGAAAACCCATTGGGTTCAGCCACAAAAGAGGACTTCAACCGATACCCGGATCCATATCAATGGGAAATCAAAAAGCAGTTATCCAAAATCAAAGGAGTAAGACCTGAGCAGATCTTTTTGGGTAATGGATCAGATGAGGCAATTGACCTTTTGTTTCGGGCTTTTTGCAACCCTGGAAAGGATAATGTAATTCTTCTGCCACCCACATATGGAATGTATGAGGTCAGTGCAGCTATCAATGATGTAGCTACCAAAAAGGTATCCTTGACTAAAGACTTTCAATTAGATACCAAGGCGGTTCTTGGTCAAGTTGATGCGCATACAAAAATCATCTTCATCTGTTCTCCGAACAATCCCAGCGGCAATAAAATCAATCGGGATTCGATCTATACCATCCTTAACCAATTCAGCGGATTAGTAGTGATCGATGAAGCCTATATTGATTTCAATGACGAACCAAGTTTTACCCAGGAATTGGATAAATACCCCAATCTCCTAGTAATGCAAACCTTTTCCAAAGCATGGGGCTTGGCTTCTCTTCGGCTGGGGATGGCTTTTGCTTCGGAAGAATTGATCCGAATCCTAAACCGGATAAAGCCTCCTTATAATATTTCAGGCCTTACGCAGGAATATGTGCTCCAAGCGCTTCAAAATGAAAAGAAAGTCAAATCCATGATTCAGACTATCCTTGATGAAAAGGATAGTTTGGAAAAAGCTTTGAAAGGCTTGGACTTTGTGCAAAAAGTCTACCCATCCAATGCCAATTTCTTTCTTGTGAAGGTTCCACAAGCCACTTCGTTCTACAATAAATTAATCGACCATAAAATCATTGTTCGAAATCGCTCCAAGGTTCAGCTTTGTGAAGATTGCTTGAGAGTTACGATTGGGACCAAAGCCGAAAACAAAGCATTAATTGAAGCGATGCAAAAAGTGGCCGCTGAAACCGGAGTTCAGGGTTAAAAGAAAAACAAATTCGAATGAAAAAGAGAGTATTGTTTATAGATAGGGATGGAACCATCATTAAGGAGCCCCCTACTGATTTTCAAGTGGACAGTCTTGAAAAACTAGAATTCATACCCAAGGCAATTTCCAACTTACGGAAAATTGCAGAGGAGACCGATTTCGAACTGGTCATGGTTACAAATCAAGATGGATTGGGAACGGATTCATTTCCTGAACAGGATTTCTGGCCAGCTCAGTTTAAAATGTTGAAAACTCTGGAACAGGAAAACGTCATATTTAAGGCTATCCATGTCGACCGATCCTTTGAGCATGAAAATGCTCCTACCCGCAAACCAAGAACTGGTATGCTAGAAGAGTATTTTTCTGATGAATATGACTTAGCTAATTCATTTGTTATTGGAGATAGAATAACCGACCTACAATTAGCTCAAAACTTAGGAGCACAGGCCATATTTATAGGAGAAGCTCATGAGGATGCTAGCCTTTCCACTTTTGATTGGGACGAAATCTACCAGTTTCTAAAAATGCCTCCCCGAAAAGCATCTGTGACTCGCACTACATCAGAAACCGACATAAGAATTCATCTTAATTTGGATGGAAGTGGAAAATGCAAAATCAATACAGGATTGAGCTTTTTTGACCACATGTTGGAGCAACTTGGAAAACATGGTGCTACTGATTTGGAAATCGAAGTCAAAGGAGATCTTCATATTGATGAGCATCACACTATTGAAGACACTGCATTAGCTCTCGGAGAGGCCTATTTAAAGGCCTTGGGAGATAAAAAAGGAATTTATCGATATGGATTCTTATTACCTATGGATGATGCCCTTGCACAGGTAGCTATTGACTTTGGAGGAAGACCCTGGATTGTTTGGGACGCGGAGTTTAAGCGAGAAAAAATCGGAGATATGCCTACTGAAATGTTCTATCATTTCTTCAAGTCTTTTTCTGACACAGCTAAATGCAACCTCAATATCAAGGTAGAAGGAGATAATGAGCACCATAAAATTGAAGCTATTTTCAAGGGCTTGGCGAGAGCGATCAAAATGGCAATCAAAAGAGACCTTCAAACCATCGATCAACTTCCGAGTACCAAAGGAATGCTTTAATCTCAAATTGGATTTGAAAATTTGTTAAATCACTTTTTTTCAAATCTAATTTTTTCTTTCTTTCGTTATGCTACGAAATTTTAATATATCAATTGGTGTTTTTCTAGTCTTGATTCTTAGTTCCTGCCGTTCAGAGCTATATGAAGCAGAGCACTTATTTTCTGAAAAGCAATTTGAAGAAACTGTTAGCATACTCAATACATATCTCTTTTTTCATGTGACTGATATCAAGGCATTACACCTTAGAGCAAGGTCTTATGAGGAAATGGGAAAAATTCAAGATGCCTTAGAAGATTACCAGCGGATTATTTCCCTGAATCCAGAATATGCTCAAGCCCATGCGGGAATCGGTAAAATTCTTTTTAACCAAAAGCAATACAAAGAAGCAGAATTACGGCTACTACGGGCAGCTAAATATGACCCTGAAGACTTTGAGATTCTATTTCTTTTGGGAAGAGCTTTGCTTCAAAATCAAAATTATTCCCTTGCTGATGAATTTTTCCAAAAAGCCAAGGAATTGAATAATCAGCATGCACAACTCTATTTCTACCAAGGAATGACTAGAGCTCATCTGGGAGATGTCCTAGGCTGTGCTGCCTCCTTCAACCAATACGTCCAATTAGAGCCTGACAACTTGGTCGGCAGATATAACCGGGGCTTTGCCTTGATGAAAGTCGGCTATTTGGAATGGGCTTTAGAGGATTTTGAAGCCGTTTTAAAGAAATACCCGGATCACTTGGAAGCTTTGGCTAAAAAAGGAATTTGCCTTGCACAAATGGGCAAAACGGAGGGTTGCCAATACATACAACAGGCAGCTTCTCAAGGTTCTGATTACGCTCTGAACCACCTGGATTTGTGCTCCTAAATTAGCCTTTCCTTAATTGCAGACTTATAATTTGGAATAGCCTGATCTGCTACGCCCAAAAAGAGATATGGCTCTATAAGCTCCAATTCCATTAAATAAAATTCCCCTCCTATTTCTACCCCATCAACTCTCGCATAAAGAGAATTTGGAGCAAATTCCTGGACGAAACTTTTGGCTGTCTGAAGCATTTTGCTCGAAGGCTGAATCACTTGTATGGTGCCTCCGAAATAATGCTGAACTCGAAAATCTTCTCTTTTTGGTGTTTTTAGGACTGCGTGTGAAAAACTCCCATTAAAAAAGATTAAGGAAAACTCCCCTATTTCAGCAACCTCCTTCACGAAAGGTTGGACGATAAAGTCTTCCTCTTTCAAAAGTTCTTCCAGATTTTTGGAATACTCTACCCAATTTTGAGCCGAAATCTTAAAGGTATTTTTTGCTCCGCCACTTACCAATGGCTTCGCAACTGCCCATCCTGATTTCATCTGCATCTGAATTTTTGAAAATTCGGGCTGGGATCCTTTTTCTAGAATGGTACCTGAAATAACTGGAAACCCTTTTTCACCCATTTCCAGCAAATACCGCTTATTACTATTCCAGCGAATGGTTTTGATATCGTTAAGCACAGGAATTCGCAGAGACTCAATCCTATCAAGCCATTCTAAAAATTCAGGATAGTAGTCGAAGTAATCCCAAACAGACTTGAATAGGAGTGCATCAAATTTATTCCATTGAGCATGAGGATCAGACCAGGCCACAATCTCATTTTCAAACCCTAATTCAGTCAAAACTCCTGAAAGAACCTGATCTTCATCGATGGTATTGGCATCATATGCACCTGTAGAAAAGTAGCTAACTATTCCTATCTTCTTTTTCATATATCTATTTTGCCGCAAAAATAGGGTTTAACCAATTTTTGTATAGACCATTCTTCAAAAACCAAGACGAAGGATTACTTTTGAGCACTGCAAAAATTATGGAACATCGAAAGCTAGTCATCATTCCAACCTACAATGAAAAAGAAAACATTGTAGACATGATTCAGACCGTCATGGGACTACCAGGGAATTTTGAACTTTTGGTGATCGACGACTCTTCCCCTGATGGCACAGCCAATTTGGTAAAAGAGCAACAAAAAAACTTTGAGCAGCGACTTCATTTAATCCAGCGAAAAGGAAAACTCGGACTCGGAACTGCCTATATCACTGGATTCAAGTGGGCCTTAAACCATGGCTATGAATATATTTTTGAAATGGATGCTGATTTTTCCCATGACCCAAAAGATCTCGTTCGACTCTACCAAGCTTGCGCCGAGGAGGGATATGACATGGCAATCGGAAGTCGCTATATCACGGGAGTGAATGTGGTCAATTGGCCGATAGGTCGGGTATTGATGTCCTATTTTGCTTCGGTCTATGTCCGTTTCATTACCGGTCTGCCAATCAATGATGCTACTGCAGGATTTAAATGTTACCATCGATCGGTACTGGCAGGCATTCAGCTCGATGAAATAAAGTTCATCGGTTATGCCTTTCAAATCGAAATGAAATTCACCGCCTGGAAGCTGGGCTTTAAAATCAAAGAGGTGCCAATCATTTTTACAGATCGCACGAAGGGAACTTCCAAAATGAGTAAGGGGATTTTTAAAGAAGCGGTTTTTGGCGTGATTTGGATGAAAATCAAAAGTATTTTCTCACCCTACCGTATTAATCAAAGCGTATAGATTGTATTGGGTTAACTCTTGAGATCACGATTACAGGAACCCACAAAACCAAAGCCGTCAACACCGTAATTCCAAGATTTATTGCGATGAAAACAGGCCAATTCCAAAAAATTGGAACATAGCTCATATAGTAGCTTTGAGGGTCTAGAGGTATGATTCGAAATAGATCCTGAAGCAAGCCAAATCCCAACCCAATTATATTTCCAATCAACAGACCTCTCCCTAAAATTCGCATTCCATTCCAGAAGAAAATTCTGCGAATCTGAAAGTCACGAGCCCCCAAAGACTTGAGTAATCCTATCATCTGCGTGCGCTCCATAATTAGGATAAATAGGATGGCACCCATATTAAAAATAGCTACAAAACCAATTAAACTGATAAACACATAAACATTGGTATCCAGCAACTTAAGCCAATCAAAAATCTCTAAATATTTATCTTCGGAATTGATCAATTTCAAATCTAAATCCAAAATCTCTTCAATAGATTGACTGACTTCTAAATTAGGACTTTTCTTCACAAAGATTTCTAATCCACCTACTTCATCATCTTGCCACCCATTCAAATTTCTAATTGTCTGAAGCTCTCCTAGAATTATTTTTTGGTCGAAATTCTCCAGCAAAGTTTCATAGATACCCACAACTTCTACCCTTCGATACCTGGGAGGATTCTGGACAAAATATAGGATAATCCTGTCCCCAACCTCCAAAAGCAACCTATTAGCCAAATACCGACTGATAACAACTTCATTGGAAGTACCTTCCTCGGGAAAATTTAGAAATCGACCTTCTACTACATATTGTTGAAAGTTCAGCGTATCAAAATCATTTGACACACCTTTCATCAAGACACCTTCTACTTCCTGATCCCCTTTTATCAATGCTGCCTTATGAGCAAAAGATTGGACTCTTTCTATTTGAGGAAGAGATGAGTAATTCTTTAAAAAATTTGCCTGTAAGGAAAATGGATTTTCCTCAAAGGAATTACTCATCGTGAAGCGCTGAACCTGATAATGCCCGGTAAAATCATATACTTTTTCAGAAACGGTTTTTTGAAAACCTCCCAAAACCATAAAGGCTATGATGGAGACTGCCACCCCAATTGCCAAGCTGCCCACGGCAATTCGATGGATGATCGCTGAAAATCCACCAACCCGACTAAAACTGATTCTTTTGGCAATGAAATAGGAAAGGTTCAACGGAGTGATTTAATTTGTCCTAATGCATCGCAAAATAGCAGGAACCATATGAAAAAATTAATCCCAACTTGTTTTTTGTCACTTCTTCTTTTTTTGACTATCATTCAAATTACTCCAGCTTGGTCGCAAGTGCTTACTGGTTCTGAGCGATCGGACTTGTATTTACCCCTTTTGGAAGGAAAAAAGGTAGGAATTGTTGCTAATCAAACTTCTATTATGCCACAAAGCAACAATAAACATGTGGTCGATTTTTTATTGGAAAAGGGCGTTGAACTGAAAAAAGTATTTGTACCTGAGCATGGTTTTCGTGGTACAGCAGATGCCGGAGAAAAAGTCGATAATTCAATTGATCAAAAGACTGGCTTACCGATTGTATCTCTTTATGGAAATAACAAGAAACCTTCAGCCGACCAAATAGAGGATTTGGATGTACTGATCTTTGATCTTCAGGATGTAGGCGTTCGTTTTTTCACCTATATCTCCACCATGCACTATGTCATGGAGGCTGCAGCGGAAAACGGAAAACAGGTAATTATTTTTGATCGCCCAAATCCCTTAGGGGATTATGTGGATGGCCCCATTCGTAAAGAAGGCTTCCAAAGCTTCGTAGGGATGCACCCCATTCCTATTGTGCATGGGTTAACAGTCGGGGAATTAGCACAAATGATCAATGGAGAAAAATGGCTTAAGGGAGGATTAGAGGTGGAACTTGAAGTCATCCCTGTTAAAAGTTGGGCGCACAGCCAAGCCTATCAATTACCCATTAAACCTTCTCCCAATCTTCCCAACGATTTGGCCATCCGATTATATCCAAGCACCTGTTTTTTTGAGGGTACGGTGGTTTCTTTGGGAAGGGGAACACTATTTCCATTTCAAGTGTATGGGTATCCGGATCCTAAATTTGGAGACTTTACTTTTACCCCAGTTAGCATAGATGGAATGTCTAAAAATCCTCCACACCAAGACAAAAAGTGTTATGGTAAAGATCTGCGAAATGAATCTCTCGATCATCGATTTACTTTGAAATACCTATTGCAAGCCTTTCAAGACTCAGAAATGGGTGAGAAATTTTTCAACAATTACTTCAATACCTTAAGCGGAACAGATGAATTGAAGCGCCAAATCCTAGAAGGCAAAAGCGAAGAACAAATAAAAGAAACCTGGAAAGAAGGACTTGAAGATTATAAAAAATTAAGAGATAAATATTTGATTTATAATTAATTAAAATATTTAATCTAAACCAATTATTAAATTTATCACACTATAAGTTTTATGAAGGACTCCTCTCATTCCAAAGATTTGAGAATTGTATATATGGGAACTCCCGAATTTGCGGTACCAGCACTAGAACAGCTAGTAGCGGCTGGTTGGAATATTGTGGGAGTCATAACGGCACCGGACAAACCAAAAGGAAGAGGTCAAAAGCTAATACCTTCACCTGTAAAGGAAGCAGCACTAAAATATAACTTGAATGTGCTGCAGCCCACAAATTTAAAAAGCCCTGAATTTTTAGAGGAGCTACAAAAATTAAAAGCTGATTTACAAATCGTAGTTGCCTTCAGGATGCTACCTGAAGTCGTATGGAATATGCCTCCATTAGGTACTTTTAATTTACATGCATCCCTCCTTCCAGATTATCGGGGGGCTGCTCCTATTAATTGGGCTATCATCAATGGAGAAACAGAAACCGGAGTAACCACCTTTTTCCTGAAGCATGAAATTGATACCGGATCAATCATTTTCCAAGAGAAGGTTCCCATTTTGCCTGAGGAGGACTTGGGGGATGTTTATACTAAATTGATGAATATTGGGGCAAAGCTGGTTTTGAAAACTGTTGAAGCCATTGCAAAGGATGAAGTGAATCCTAAACCTCAAGACGAAAGTAAAGCGCTCCATCACGCTCCAAAAATCTATAAAGAAACCTGCCAAATTGATTGGAAAAAAAATGCTACTGAAATAAATAACCTTATCCGTGGACTTTCCCCCTACCCAGCGGCCTGGACACTTTTGCAAGGCAAACTTTGCAAAATTTATAAAGCAAAAGTTCATTCTGAAAACTTATCGGATAAAACAGCAGGTGAATGGCTAAGTGACGGTAAAAATTACTTGAAGTTCCAATGTGGAGCTGGGCATTTGGAAGTTTTAGAAATCCAGTTAGAAGGAAAGAAGCGCATGACTATCAAGGACTTTCTTCGCGGAAATGCGCTTTAAGATTCCTTATTTTTTTCCTTTTGAGAATAAATTTTCCAAACTTTATAGAAATCAAAATTTTTAGATCATGAGAAATTTCAAATTTATTTTCAGCTTATTCTTCTTGTTTTCAATTGGATTTACAAGCCAAGGACAAGTCCTTAAAAAACTCAAAAAAGCCGTCGAAGAAAGCGTTAACAAATCAACAAACGAAAAATCAGAGGAAGAGACTAATAAAATGCTCGAAGGCATGATGGGTGCTTTGGGTGAACCTGCAGAAGTGGAAGACTCTTATGCTTTTTCCGGCTTTATGATTCTTGAAATCACTTCCACAAATAATCGTGGAAAGACAGAAGATCCTGTAAGAATGAAAGCATTTTTGTCTGGAAGTCCAGATTTCTCCGGCATGGAAATTCAGGATACCAACCAGGAAAGCATGAAAACTGTTTTGATTATGGACATTAAAAATCAAGCAACGGTTTTACTTATGGACGATGGTGAATCGAAATCTTCCATGGCTTTCGGAACTGATTTTGATAAAATTCAGGAACAAGTCGATTTGAATTCTACAGATGAATCAACGGCTGATCAGGTAAAAATCACTAAAACAGGAAACTCCAAAACAATCCTTGGCTATCTCTGTGAGGAATACCAGGTCCAACAACCTGAAGGAGAAGGTACTTATTGGGTTTCAAAAGAGCCCATAGAAGGTTTTTCCCTATTTGCCCCTGGATCAAGCCCCATGGTCTCCAATAAAACTATGGAAAGGTATCAAGAACTATTTTCTTCCATGCCCAAAGGAAGTATTCTTGAAATGACCTATCACGATAAAGATGGATCAAGCGCTGTTATGAAAACCATTGACATACAAACCTCCTCTCCCAACCTTTTTAAATTGCAGGAATATCCAAATGTTTTTCAAGGGAAATAGCCATTGAAATTATTCAAATAGAAAGGGGACTTCAGGTCCCTTTTTCCTTTTTTTAGCAAAATATCTCCGGTATCTTCAAGCCTTATTTTGATAATTATGGAGATTCTAATCATTGCTGCAAAGGCAAAAAACAATGTTATTGGAAAAAACAATGAACTGGTTTGGAGATTACCTGCAGATTTTAAACGATTCAAATCCCTAACGACCGGACACTACCTTTTGATGGGGCGAAAAACTTTTGAATCATTGGGAAATCCATTACCAAACCGCACTCACCTAGTCATTTCCAGAGACAAGAATTACCAAGTCCCTGAAGGTCATTTTGTTTTCCAAAATATTGAAGACGCATTTACTTTTTGTAACAAATTGGATGTTGATAAGCTTTTTGTCATTGGAGGGGGTGAAATCTACAAACAAACATTACCCTTGGCAGACAAGATGATTCTTACCGAAGTAGAAGCAAGTCCGGAAGGCGACACTTATTTCCCAGAATTTGACCCAAAAGATTGGAAGGAAACTTTTCGTGAATATCATCCCGCCGATGAGAGGCATCGCTACGCTTTCTATTTCGTGGACTACGAAAAAATTAACAAAGCATGAATGAACCTGTAATTTGGATCACAGGAGCATCTTCCGGAATTGGAGAAGCTTGTGCAAAAAAATTTTCGGCGGAAGGCTATCAGGTCATCCTATCCTCGCGAAATGAATCCGAACTAAAAAGAGTCCAAAGTTCCTGTTTGTATCCGGATAAAGTCAAAATACTTCCCTTAGATCTAGCGGATCAGTCCAACTATGAACAAAAGGTAGCTGAGGCCATATCCCTTTTTGGAAAAGTGGACATCCTGTTGCACAATGGAGGAATCAGTCAGCGATCCCTAATCAAGGAAACCGGTTTAGAAGTTGATCGAAAATTAATGGAAGTAAACTTCTTTGGAACAGTGGCCTTGACCAAAGCCATTCTACCTTACTTCATTCAAAGAAAATCCGGTCATTTTGCAGTTGTAACCAGCTTAGTAGGAAAATTTGCATCTCCCTATCGATCAGCCTATGCTGCATCCAAACACGCGCTTCATGGTTTTTTTGACACTTTAAGAGCTGAGCATTATAAAGATCATATTGCTGTGACCTTGATTTGTCCAGGATTTATCCGTACCCAGGTTTCAGTAAATGCGCTAATTTGGGATGGCTCATCTTTGGGCAAAATGGACGAAGCCCAAGCAAAAGGAATGAGTCCTGAAAGTTGCGCTAATGCCATATTCAAAGCAATCAAAGCCCAAAAAGAGGAGGTCTTGATTGGAGGTAAGGAAAAATATGCGGTTTACCTCAAACGTTTTTTCCCACGCATTTTCTCAAAAATCTTACGGAAAGCCAAAGTCAGATAAAATGAAACTGGTAAAAGCAGAAATCATTGCCATAGGAGACGAGCTTCTTTATGGCCAAATCATGGATACCAACAGCCATTGGATATCTCAGGAATTGGATTTGGTCGGAGTGAAAGTGGTCCGAAAAACAACTGTCGGTGATAACAGAAATGATATTTTGGATGCTTTTTCAAAAGCAGAAAAAAGAGCAGATTTGGTGTTAATCACAGGAGGCTTGGGGCCTACTCAAGATGACTTAACCAAACCTCTTTTGGCAGAATACTTCGAATGCCCTATTCAAGAAGTTCCGGAAGCAGTAGCTGCGATTACCGAGTTTTTCAAAAGGAGGGGTCGAGAAATGACTCCATTGAATGTATTGCAAGGGCATTTACCGGCTTGCTGCGAATATGTACCAAATGAGGTAGGAACAGCACCTGGAATGTGGTTTGAAAGAAACGGCACCTATTGGATGTCGATGCCTGGCGTACCGCATGAAATGAAAAAACTCATGAAGGATTTCGTCTTGCCTAGGCTACCGCAAATCTTTGAATTACCAGTAATTTATCATAAAGTCATTAAGACTGCAGGAATTGGAGAAAGCTGGTTGGCAGATCTTATCAAAGACTGGGAAAATGCACTTCCTGAAAACATTAAACTGGCTTACTTACCTTCTTTAGGCCATGTAAAACTGCGACTGACTGGGTTTGGAACAAATCTAGAACAGATTCAGAATGCAATTGAAAAACAGATTAGCCTCGTTCTTCCGACAATTCAGAAATATGTATATGGATACAACGATGAGCGCCTTGAAACCGCTATTGGTAAACTTTTGAAGGAAAAAGGGAAAACATTAGCTTTGGCTGAAAGCTGTTCCGGAGGCTACATTACCCATCTAATTACCACTGTTCCAGGAAGTAGTAATTATTTACAAGGTGCGGTCGTTCCTTATCACAATGAGTTCAAGGAAAAAATTCTTGGAGTCAAAAAAGAAACCCTCGAATCAGTTGGAGCAGTTAGTGAAGAAACTGTGGAGCAAATGAGTCAAGGAGTTCGAAAGCTTTTTGGAGCAGATTTTGGATTAGCAAGTAGCGGAATAGCAGGACCGGATGGAGGAAGTGCTGATAAGCCGGTCGGAACCGTCTGGATAGCCTGTGCTGGCGAAGGGTTTACGGAAACAAAAAAACTCCAATTGACCCAGGACCGAATGTTAAATATTCAATTGACAGGGGTTGCTGTTTTAAACTTGTTAAGAATTTGCATTGAGAAATACGACAAATAAAATTTTATCCAATCGGTTTTGATGGATCATATATAAAATTTAATTTTAAATCTTGAATATATACCCAATTAAATATCAAATAAAGAATGGCTAGTGTAGAAATGCTCATGCCCAAGATGGGTGAAAGTATCATAGAAGGAACAATCCTAACTTGGTTAAAAAGTGAGGGTGATGTGATCGAGCAGGATGAGTCTGTCTTGGAAGTAGCTACTGACAAAGTAGACACAGAGGTTCCAGCGACTCATGGAGGGGTTTTGAAAAAGATATTGGTAAAAGAAGGTGATGTGGTAGCAGTAGGTGCTCCGATTGCAATTATCGAAACCTCCGATGAAGTGTCCAGCACTCCTGCTCCAACTGAAGAAAAGGTTGAAAGCAAAGAGGAACTAGTGGCTGCGGCTCCTGCTAATACCGACACCATTTTAAACCAACCTGAGCCTATCGCCTCTTCCACAGGTGAGGATGGAAGGTTTTACTCTCCCCTAGTTAGAAGCATTGCCAAAGAAGAAGGAATTTCTGCAACCGAACTAGCCAAA
>JABXHZ010000047.1 GCA_013373335.1 Cyclobacteriaceae bacterium
AAGACTAGAATTTTTTATTTGATTTTGATGTCTACTTTGGTCATCCCAATGTTGACCATCTTTGGCCTTCGGCTAAGTGGAACAGTCAAAAGTCTTCACATGCACACTACCAAAGATCGGATAATTCCGTTTTCGGTCACAAGCATTTATTTTTTATTGACGACCTACTTTATGAATAGGATTAGCGAATTGGATCCGATTATTTGGGAGATTATGGCTCTGATTTCAGGGGTTGTAGTCATACTGACATTGGTAACAATTTTTTGGAAGATGTCAGCCCATATGACGGGTGTTGGTGGATTGGTTGCTTTGGTTTTAATTTTAGGGCTCCGTTTCTCCAATTTTCAATCTTTATATCCCTTATTGCTTTCCATCGTTTTATCGGGAATTGTGGGTTCTTCGCGGTTATTCTTGAATGCGCACAAACCGTTGGAAGTGTATGCGGGATTTATTTTTGGATTTCTAAGTTGTTACTTAGGATTTCAATGGATCTGGTCATAAAAAAACCGGGCGATTGACCCGGTGAAATTTTAGAATAAGTTGACTGCAATTCCAAAACTGATTTGGGCTGCTTTGTTATCAAACGGGCCTTGGTTTTCCTGAAAAAGACGATTTAACCCAAAGTAGCTCCAAACATAAAAGCCTGGAGAGCCCGCTTTAAATGATAGGCCATACCTTATTTTTTCAAAGCCATAATTTTGGGAATCTTTGATTTTTCGGGTTAACCCATTTTCGTCCTTGAATTCAATTTTGCTGTGGGCATTATACAAAAAGCCAACTCTTCCTCCAAAAGTTAATTTGAATCCTTTGTAGTAATTGTTTTTGTTGAAGTGGTAGGTGAAATCTAGAGGGACTTCAAAATAACTTAAAGCAAAGGTGTTTGTGTTCACTTGAATGTTTTCTCCATATACCTCAGAAATCGCAATTAATTGACTGGATTCTATTCCCTTTTCAGGGTCGTTGAAAAGATTTTCATCGTTATTAAAAGCAAGCTTATCAGTTGCAATTCCGAAACCAGGATTAAATGTCACCCCGGATGCCTCTCCGAAAATAGATACTGGGTGTTGGTAAAAAACATTGAATGTTCTTGAGCCAAAAAATCCTGTACTAAGGTCTGCAGGTCTATTGTTCAAAACATTGAAACCAAATTCGACCTTTAGGTCAGAAGGGATGTTGGGGCGGCCTCCGATAGGCACTTTAGGTGTTTTGGTTTCTTGAGCCTGTACAAAATGAATCAGGAAAAGTAAAGGCAGTAATCCGAATAGTTTTTTCATGTGTTAGAATTCTGTTTTTAGCGTCCGCAAGGAATCTTTCATGCCTAATAGTCACTAATTGTGAGCTAATTTTGACATCTGCGATTTCATCAAAATGCGACTTATCTTCATGCTAATGCGGGCAAAAATAGAAAATCCCGAAGGATTTAACCTGCTTTTGCTCTTAATAATTCTTAAGTCGGCTTTGATGAAAATTTTTGAAATGAAAAAAAGCTTCAAGGTGATATTTGAAAACAAATCGAGATTCAATACCTTTGCATTCGCTTTCGGCCTCGTAGCTCAACTGAATAGAGCACCTGATTACGGCTCAGGAGGTTTCAGGTTTGAATCCTGACGAGGTCACATCGCCCGATTCTTGATTGATTCGGGCTTTTTTATTTTATAATTCTTTATTGAAAGGGATTTCAAATTAGAAGATTGGGATTCAGTATTATCCAGCCCAATAGTTAAGGTTGATTTGGCTTTTTTTTTGTAGCCATTGTAATTACTTTGTATGCAAATAATGCTTTATGAAAGCCTTTAGACTTTTTTGGGTTGGGTTACTTTTGATTATTCTTTCCGGATGTGAAAGTTGGTTGCAGGATATTGGATTGATCGATATCAAGCGGGTTGATGGACCTTGTACTATTACCCTTGTGGATGGAACACTAATTGAAACGCCTTACAGTTTAGAAATCAGCATCAGAACAGAGGCTATTACCTATCGTGATGAGGATGGCAAATTGTGGTCCTTATTTAAAGATGAATACGAGAGTTATTCTTGTCAATAAAATTATTCTTTAAACAAAAAAAATGCAGCCCGAAGGCTGCATTAATTTTTTTTAATGACCTGCAGAGGATAGGGCAGGTTTGCTTCCTTTTTGCCAGATAAATAAGATTATAAATAGGACAATAAGGATTGCGGGGAACATGGTTAGTTTTAAGAGTGTCTCTTGCCCTGTTGCTAATTCCAGCTGGGCTCCTGACAATCCTTCTGCAATATTGGATGCTCTAGCTGAATCAATCCAGCTACCGATAATTGGTTGCCAAATTGCAGTCGAGAACATTCCAACGCCTCCAATGATTGACATACCCAAAGCACCGCTGAGAGGAACACGTTGGGCAACAGCTCCTACCATTACTGGCCAGAAATAAGCAACTCCCAAAGCAAATACTACTGCTGCAACATAAGCAACTGGGCCTGTTACAACGCTAAACAAATATGTTCCAATTGCAGCCAAAACTGCACCGCCAAGAAGAACACC
>JABXHZ010000141.1 GCA_013373335.1 Cyclobacteriaceae bacterium
GCTTTTGATCACCTATTTGTTTGGCTCAAATATCAATGAGGCAAATCGCTGGTTGACCATTCCGGTGATCAATCAAGCTTTTCAGCCTTCTGATTTGGCTAAGTTGGCTTTGATTGCTGCCTTGGCAGCCATGTTAGCGCGTCGCCAGAATAACATCACCGATTTTAAAAGTACGTTTTTGCCCATCATTATCGCCATTGGGATTATCTGTGCATTGATTGGTCTAGCGAATATGTCCACAGCCATTTTGCTACTATCGACTTGTTTGTTGATCATGTTTATTGGTCGAGTTCCGCTCAAATACCTCATGATTGTGGTCATGGTAGGTGTTTTGGGATTGACTTCGGCGATTTTCTTGGGACAGCGTGGCGAAACTTTCAAATCCCGAATTCAAGATTTTGTGGAATCGTCCACAGATGAAACAAAGATTCCATTCCAGGCAGAGCAATCTTACATCGCTATCGCTACTGGTGGGATTAGTGGAAAGGGTCCTGGAAATTCCGAGCAAAGGAATTCATTGCCTCACCCATATTCAGATTTTATCTATGCCATCATTATTGAGGAATATGGAATGATCGGAGGTGTTTCCGTGCTGTTTCTCTACTTGGCCTTACTCTATCGTGGTATGCGCATCGTAGCCAATTCCAACAAAGCTTTCGGAGGCTTGCTCTCCGCTGGATTGAGCTTCGCTTTGGTAATTCAAGCCTTAGTAAATATGGCTGTAGCCGTGGGCTTAGGGCCCATCACAGGATTGCCTTTGCCTTTATTGAGTATGGGAGGGACTTCCTTGGTATTCACAGGAATTTCCTTGGGAATTATACTTTCAGTAAGTCGTGGCGACCATCAGGATGAAATGCAGACAGGGAGCGCAATGAATAGACCAAAACTTAAAACTGCTTAACCATTAGTACAACAACTACATATCGCCTAATGATCAGTGGAGGAGGAACCGGAGGACATATCTATCCGGCGATTGCCATTGCCAATGCCTGGAAGGAAAAACATCCGGACAGCGAGGTGCTTTTTGTGGGTGCTTTAGGGAAAATGGAAATGCAGAAAGTACCGGAGGCTGGTTACAAAATTATTGGATTGCCAGTCGCTGGACTTCAGCGGAAATTGACTTGGGCTAACCTTAGTTTCCCTTTCAAATTGCTGAAAAGCTTGTCAAAAGCTAAACGAATTGTGAAGGAATTCGATCCGCAGGTGGTCGTGGGAGTGGGGGGCTATGCTAGTGGACCAGTATTATATGCTGCTCAGGGCAGAAAAATCCCAACCCTGATCCAAGAGCAAAATTCCTATGCTGGATTGACTAATAAAATTCTATCCAAAAAAGCGAGAAAAATCTGCGTGGCTTATCCGGGAATGGAGAAATTTTTCCCAGCAGATCGCATTGTCAATACGGGTAATCCGGTAAGAAAGGACCTGTTGAATTTGGAAGGAAAGAAGGAAAAGGCTTTGGAGCATTTTGGTCTTGAGAGCGATCGAAAAACTCTTTTAGTGCTGGGAGGATCTTTAGGAGCTCGAACCTTGAATCAGGGTATGCTGAAAGATATGGAGGATTTTGAAAAAGACGGGTATCAAGTTCTCTGGCAGTGCGGTAAGTTTTATTTCAAAGAGATGGCTGATCGGACAGAAAAATCCGGCTTGCAACATATTCATGTGAGGGAATTTATTCGGGAAATGGATTTAGCATATGCTGCGGCAGACGTAATTATTTCCCGAGCTGGAGCATTGTCAGTATCTGAACTTTCCTTGGTTGGGAAGCCAGTGATTTTCATCCCTTCCCCGAATGTTGCTGAAGATCATCAAACAAAAAATGCAATTGCTTATGTGACTCATCATGCCGCAAAATTGCTTAAAGATGGGGAAGCCGTTGGGAATATGAAAAAAGAGGTTGATGAGATTTTGAATCATCCTGAGTTGGCAGAAAGCCTTGGTGAAAACATCAAGAAGTTGGCAAAACCTCATGCCACCGAAACAATTGTCCAAGAAATCGAAAAACTGGTTGCGTGAAATTGGAAGGCATACATAGCGTCTATTTCTTAGGGATCGGAGGAATCGGTATGAGTGCCCTTGCCCGATGGTTCCATCAGGCTGGCTATAAAGTGGCGGGCTATGACCGTACGCCTACTCCTTTGACAGATCAATTATTTGATGAAGGAATTGCTATCAGTTTTGAAGATCAAACATCGGCGATTCCAGAAGACTTCCTAGAGGAAAAAGACGGCTTGCTCGTAATTTGGACTCCTGCTATTCCAAGGGATTCAACTTTGTATCAATTCTTCACTTCTGGGGGATTTGTGATGAAGAAGAGGTCTGAGGTTTTGGGAATGATAACAGCCAATCATTACACGATTGCGGTTGCAGGCACCCATGGAAAGACGACGACTTCTTCGTTAATCGCCCATTTATTTAAATCAGCTGGAAAGCCAGTTACTGCATTTTTGGGAGGTATTACCCAAAATTACCAAAGTAATCTTATCCTGAACACCTCTAAGGAAGCCACTATCATGGTCGTAGAGGCTGATGAGTTTGACCGATCTTTCTTGAGATTACATCCAGATGTGGAGGTAGTCACCAGCGCAGATCCTGACCATTTGGATATCTACGGAAATGAAGAAACTATCTTGGAGGGATTCAGAGAGTTTATCAAGCTTCTTCAGAAAAAAGGAAAGCTTTTTATTCAAGATAAGGCCGCATCTAAGATCAGTGTCGAAAACCTTCCTCAAAAAGGAGTAAAAATTTATGGCCTTCGATATTCATCCGGTATTCATGCAGAAAATGTGCAGGCTAGGCCCGGCTCTTTTGCCTTTGATTATGAGGACGGAAAGGTCCAAATCAAAAATTTGGAATTGTTTATTCCGGGTTTCCACAATGTAGAAAATGCCCTATCCGCTATCGCTGTAGCCTTGGACCATGGTCTAACTCCTATGGAAATAAAATCCGGCTTGGCTTCCTTCCGAGGAGTGAAGAGGAGGTTTGAGATATTGGTTCAAGAAGGAGGAAGAGTATACATCGATGATTACGCACACCACCCTGAGGAAATAAGAGCTTGCTTGAGTTCTGTTCGGGCCATGTATCCGGGTAAAAAATTAGCGGTGGTATTTCAGCCCCATCTTTTTTCCAGAACCCGGGATTTTGCAGAAGGATTTTCAGAAAGTCTTTCACTCGCAGATCAGGTAATCTTATTGGATATCTATCCTGCACGTGAATTACCTATTCCTGGAGTAAGTTCTGAGATGCTCTTTGATGATATCCATGCTATAGATAAAAAGATTGTTTCCAAGGAACATCTATTTGATGTATTGGAAGAATGGGACCCTAAGCTCTTGGTAACAATGGGAGCGGGGGATATTGATCGAATGGTGCCAAAAGTCCAAGATTGGATGCTTTCAAGGCTAAAACCCCAAGTGCTATGAAAAAGACGCGTATTCGAAAGTTCATCGGCTTCTTGATTTTGAGCGTGATTTTGCTTGGGTTCATCGGCTTTGTAGAAAAGCAAAGTCAATACAAAACCTATCAAGGGTTGGAGGTACAGATACAAGGAGTCAGCGGTCTTTATTTCGTGGATTCCAAAGAAATCGAATCACTAATACAGGAAGGATTCCCTGACCTAAAAGTGGGAATGATTCTGGAAGAAGTTCCTTTAAAAGAGATTGAAGATAGACTGAAGGGACATCCTTTTGTAAAGAATGCAGATGCTATAGTAGGACAAAAGGGGATTCTCCAACTCTGGATCGAACAACATCAGCCGATTGCTCGAATCACTAGACCTCTTGCAGCGGATGCTTATATCACTACAGAGGGAAAAATTATTCCTACCTCACCGAGCTACACGAGCCGGGTTTTGATTCTCTATGGAGCCCAATTGGAGAAGCTATTAGATCAAGGTGAGGTGATAACAGAAATGCCCGAATTGATGGGTTTGATCCGATTTATCAATGGGGATGAGTTCTGGAAGGCTCAGATTACTGAAGTGGAAGTGAATAGCAAAACAGATATCCGCTTGTATCAGCAGGTGGGAAGACAGGTGATTGAGCTAGGTGATGCCGGTAATCTGGCCGATAAGTTTAAGCGGATCCAGATTTTCTACAGTGAAATTCTACCTAGAAAAGGGTGGGATGCCTATGAGCGAGTCAGTGTGAAATTTAAAGAACAAATAGTCTGTGAATAATAGCTTGGGTATGGAAAATGAAAAATTAATTGTCGGACTGGATATTGGTACCACTAAGATTTGTGCCATCGTCGGTCGTAAAAATGAGTATGGAAAGCTCGAAGTACTCGGAATGGGCAAAGCTGTCTCAGATGGGGTAGAGCGCGGAGTTGTCACCAATATTGACAAAACTGTTCATGCCATTGAAAAGGCCGTAGAGGAAGCGTCTGATATGGCAGAGGTGGAAATTGCCGAAGTGATCGTTGGGATTGCTGGCCAGCACATTCAAAGTAAGATTCAAAGCGGCAGCATCATGCGTCAGCCTACCGAAGATGAGATCACGGTAGAAGATGTACGCCGACTTTCTTCTGAAATGGAAAACATCCTAGTACCACCGGGAAATAAAATTATCCATGTCATGCCACAGGATTATACCGTCGATTATGAGGGTGGAATCAAGGATCCTGTTGGAATGTCCGGGACACGCCTAGAAGCAGATTTTCATATCATCACGGCACAAACCACGGCTATTAATAACATCAACCGATGTGTCCGCAGAGCAAATCTTTCATCCAAGCAATTGATTCTGGAACCCTTGGCAAGTTCTCTTGCGGTACTCAGTGATGAGGAAAAAGAAGCGGGAGTATGCTTGGTGGATATTGGTGGGGGAACCACTGACGTTGCGATTTTTTATGAAAATATCATCCGCCACACAGCTGTAATTCCTTTGGGAGGAAACATCATTACCAAGGACATCAAAGAGGGCTGTATGGTGATGCAAAACCAAGCGGAGTTGTTGAAGACCCGATTTGGAAAAGCTATTGCTGAGGAAGCCAATCCTAATGAGATCGTCTCCATACCTGGTCTCAGAAATCGGCCTCCGAAGGAGATTTCAATCCGAAACTTAGCCAGCATTATCCAGGCTAGAATGGAAGAGATCATTGAGATCGTCCAAAACGAAATCATGCAAAGTGGATACTATAAAAAGCTGGCAGGTGGAATTGTGATTACCGGTGGGGGATCCCAGCTTCAATTTGTAGCACAGCTATTTGAATACATGACCGGTTTGGATACCCGAATTGGTCATCCTAACGAGCATTTGGGGAAGACGGTCATTGAGGAAGTGAAGAGTCCTATGTATGCCACTTCAGTAGGTTTGGTCTTGGCAGGGTTCAAATCTCTTGATGACCGGGAAGAGCTTTACAATCAGCGAATTGCAAATGCAGGAGGGACGACGACCAAGGCGATCAAACGGGAATTTAATGCAAAAGATATATTCCGAAACATCGGTGAAAAGCTGAAAAGTATCATTCACGATGATATCGGAGATGATAGTAATTACTAGGGCTTATGATTGGGGGGAGATCAGAGATTTTGTCCCTGATTTCCCCGATTTAACCTGATTTTAAAAAAGAGAAAATAACTAGTTCACCAATTCAATAAATATGTCAGATAACATGAAAGATTACAGATTTGATCTTCCAAAGAATCAAAAATCGATTATTAAAGTAATCGGCGTAGGAGGTGGCGGTTCGAATGCCGTCAACCACATGTACAATCAAGGAATCAAAGACGTGGAGTTTGTGGTAGTCAATACAGACGCACAAGCTTTGAAGTCTAGTCCGGTTCCTTTGAGGCTCCAGCTTGGTGCCAACTTGACCGAAGGTCTCGGTGCAGGTGCCAATCCTGAGCAAGGGCGAAATGCCGCTCTTGAATCCCAAGAGGAGATTCGTGAATTGCTTGCAGACAATACCAAAATGGTATTTATCACTGCCGGAATGGGAGGCGGAACCGGTACTGGAGCAGCTCCGATTTTAGCCAAAATTGCCAAGGAATTAAATATTCTAACGGTAGGGATTGTGACCGCTCCATTTATGTTTGAGGGTCGTAAGAAGATGGCTGTGGCTCAAGCGGGGATCGAAGCGCTTCGCGAAAATTGTGATACGGTTTTGGTCATCTTGAATGACAAACTTCGAGAGATTTACGGAAACCTTGCGATCAGAACAGCTTTTGGAAAAGCAGATGATATTTTGACAACAGCTGCCAAATCAATCGCCGAAATCATCACTGTCCATCAGGATGTCAATGTTGACTTCGAAGATGTCAAGACGGTCATGAAAGAGGCAGGTGCTGCTGTGATGGGCTCATCCACCGAAGAGGGTGAAGGTCGAGCCATCCGCGCTGCCGGTGCGGCGATTTCCTCTCCACTTTTGAACAATGTGGATATAAAAGGAGCTCAAAAAATTCTCCTTTCCATCATGTCTGGAGAAGAAGAAGAGCTATCAATGGATGAATTGAGCGAGATTACCGAGTATATCCAAGAGAAAGCAGGTGATAATGCGGAAGTGATTTTCGGTCAGGGTATTGATCCGGAATTGGGCAAAGCCATTCGAGTAACGGTTATCGCTACCGGTTTTGAAATGGACAAACTGGATAAAACTGCTTCTTCTACTGTAGCCGCAAAAACCCAACCTGCTCCTGTAGCTTCTACCCCAACTTCCACTCCTGAGGTCGAGGATGAAGATGTGAAAACAGTCATCAATTTGGAAAGTGGAAAATCTGAGAAAGTAAAAGAAGAGCCCATTTCCAATGGAAGTACCTTTGTCTTTTCTACTCCAAAGACACCTATTCAAAGTACAGAGGGTCCCGTAAAAGAGGAGCCAAAGCAAGAAAGCTTCAAGTTTGATTTCCCTTCAGCCAAGGAGAAAACTGCCGAGGTAAAACCTACTCCTGAGCCTGAGAAAATCGTACATGACTTGTATGAGGAAGAGGAAAGTCCGAAGAAGGAAGATTCAGAGGAAGAAACCACAAATGAACCTTCCAAGCCTGTTTTTGCCAATGACTATTATGAGCAAATGAAGCAAAAGGCTATTCAAAGAGCCCATGAGCGCTTTGAAAAGCTGAAGGGAAGCCGTTCAATGAATCCAAGTCCGGAGGAATTAAAAGAGAAGTTGGAAGTACCGGCTTACCTTCGGAAGAATGTGACCTTGAATGAACCTGAGCACAGTTCGGAAAATCCGATTAGTAAGTTCAATATCAACGACGAAAATGAGATTTTAGGAAATAACCGATTCCTTCACGACAACGTGGATTAATCGTTAAAATTCCAAAAGCATTTCCGCTTGGGTATGTAGCAATTCCAAATAAAGCTTGTTGGTGAGCAAGTTATCTGACATATTCTGCTCTATTTTCGCCAGTTTTGGTTTTAGAGCAAGGACATGCATCCCCAGGTAGTGAAATATATCAGTGAGGTGGCTCAATGCGATGCCACCTCCACCTATTCCAGAAGAAAGGCCGACCAGTGCGGCCTTTTTGTTTCTAAAATTATTGGGGTAGGTCATCCCATCGATAAAGGTTTTTAAGATTCCCGGAAAGGATCCATTGTATTCGGGAACGATAAATACAAACTTTTTCCCTTCCGAAACCCGACCATGAAATTTATTGAAGGCTTCGTTTTTACCATTATTCTCGTAAAGTGCTGTTTCAATAAAATCGGCAGGTAATTCCTCCAATTCTAAGATTTCAGAATCAGCTCCCTTTTCTTTTAAAATCTTTTGGTACTGCAGTGCGATCTGTTTCGAAACAGAGTTTTTTCGGTTGGTCCCTAGGATAATTTTTATCATAGCAAGAATCAAATACGATAGCAATACAAGCTTCCCCCTGCAAAAGTTCGAGGAATGCCTGAGTTTCCTATCTTTGAGCTAAAATTTTCCTATATGAACTACCTGTCCAAAATTCATGAAGCTGCCCAATTTTTGAAAAACCTTTGTCCTGATCCGATCGAAAACATGATCATTTTAGGAACGGGCCTTGGCAAATTGGGAGAGGATATAGAGCCGATTTTAGAAGTGGATTATGGGGATATTCCTCATTTCCCGGTTTCAACGGTGGAAACTCATTCTGGAAAATTGGTGATGGGTAACCTGGCAGGGAAAAATGTATTGGCCATGAAAGGGCGCTTTCACTATTACGAGGGCTATTCAATGAAACAGGTGACTTTCCCTGTTCGTGTTCTCAAGCACCTGGGTGTAAAACGTTTGTTGGTTTCCAATGCTTCCGGGGGATTAAATCCGGAGCAGGAAGTTGGGGACGTGATGATTTTGACAGACCATATTGATCTTTTCCCGGATAATCCACTAAGGGGTGAAAATCCAGCTGAATTTGGGCCCAGATTTCCAGATATGAGTGATGCTTATTCTGAAAGGCTCGTAAAATTAGCCTTGGACATTGCTAAGGAAAATAATTTTAAAGTGCATACTGGTGTCTATGCAGGAGTGGCTGGTCCTAATTTGGAAACCCCCTCTGAATACAAATATCTCCGAATTATCGGCGCAGATGCGGTGGGGATGAGTACCGTCCCCGAAGTTTTGGTGGCCCGTCAATCAGGAATGGAAGTTTTTGGGATTTCAGCTATTACGGATTTGGGAGTTCCAGGAAGAATCCACAAAATCACACTTCAGGATGTAGTAGATGCAGCAGCGAAGGCTGAGCCTATCCTAAGTAAAATAATTTACAATCTAGTGGAAAGACTTTAATCCTGAGGCAGTTGGTCTATCGCCAATAATACTGATTCCATAAAGGGTTTTATTTCTTCAGGCCAAGTACCTGGATCCGTATCTATTTGCCAATAAAGTACACCCGTAGAATTTTCAAAAGCTAAATAAATAGCTCCTTGGTCATTGCAATCCGGACATCCGATCACGGCAAAGGGATCGTTCATCAAGTATTGTGGGAAGGATTGCTCAAGATTTTCTGCAATAGGTGTCCATTGAGAATCCAAAGGGTTAGGATTGTATGTAATTAATGATGCTTCCCGAAAGCTGTTCAGGTTATCCACATAAAGCTTTCCCCCGTCAAGTTTGTAAATCTTGATACAGTTTCCAGTACAAAGGGCCGACCACCAACCGAAAATAAATGCGTCTTTTTGAGGCTCTTCATCTTCTTGCTTACAACCTCCTAAGAACAATAGTATCAAGAGCCCATAAACATACAATCGATTCATTGTGCTAATATTTTATAGAGAATTACGTGAGATTTTTGATGTAAGTTTCTAAATTAAATTTGATTTCCAATTTGTAAAACCCTGTTTAACCTCATGAGGTTTTTTTTAATTTTTATACTTCTTTTTCTTTCCTCGGTTCAGGTTTTTTCACAGGCTGTTCCCGATTCTTTGAGGTTCAATTTTGGTAAACAAGGAGGTCAGCAACCTTCGACCTATGTTTTGACTGGGAAGATTATGGACAAGGATTCTGGGGAACCTATTGAGGGAGTAGGATTACATGTGGACGGATTTTATGGGGGAGTGAACACCGATCGTTTTGGAACTTATTACTTAACCTTGACTCCTGGTTTTCATCGTGTGACCTTTCGACATTTAGCAAAAGTTCCTGTTTTCACTGAAGTCACCTTATATGACAATGGAGTGGTGAATTTGGAAATGGTGGATAAGAACTACGAATTGGATGGGGTGGTGGTATTATCCGAGGAACCGGACCGAAACGTTCGGAATCCTATAACTGGAGTTACCAAATTGACTACCCGGGAACTCCAAGCTATTCCCGCTTTTCTTGGGGAGGCTGATATTTTTAAAGGGCTTCAATTATTACCTGGCGTGAGTTCGGTAGGGGAAGGAACTTCAGGAATCAATGTCAGGGGGGCAAAAACTGATCAGAATTTGCTTCTAATGGATGAGGCTATTGTTCTGAGTTCTAATCATGCCTTGGGCTTCCTTTCCGCTTTCAATACGGACGTGACAGAGACTTTTACTCTTTATAAAGGCAATCTGCCAGCTACTTTTGGTGGCCGTGCGGGTTCAGCTTTGAATATTCAGATGCGTCCAGGTTCAGATGAAAGTTGGCAAGGACAGGTAGGCTTAGGTACCTCGAATGGAAAATTGGTTTTGGAAGGTCCGATCAAAAAAGAAAAAGCAAGCTTAATTTTTGGTGGGCGGATTTCAAATGCCAATTGGCTTTTGGGGCAAGCCCGGGATTTTGATATCAAAAACTCAAAATTGAATTTTTACGATGGGTATTTCGGATTAGCTTGGAATATTTCTCCTGGGCATGATATAGAAGCCAGAACCTTATTGACCGGGGACTACTTTAAGTTTTCCAATGAATTTGGGTACGATTGGTCCAATCGGGTTAGCAGTCTAAATTATAGAGGCGTTTTGGGACAAAATTGGTCGATTAGGGCATTATTTGCAGATGGTGATTTTTCTAATGCTTTTTTTGATCCGGAGGGACTTGATGCTGCGGAAGTTCGCAATGGCATGCGTTATCAGCAGGGGAAAGTGACTTTGACCTGGGCCAATGAAAATTTAGCTCTTAGCTCTGGGTTGGAAGGTGTGGCTTATTCTAGTAAGGAGGAGGAACTCCGGCCGTATTCATCCGAATCCAATATTAGTCCAGAAAAAGTAGGAAAAGAGCAAGGCCTAGAGTTGGGGGTTTTCACAAGTCTGGAATGGGATATTAGTGAAAAAACAGGTTTAGTGGCTGGATTGAGATATTCCTTCTACAATCAATTAGGACCAGACACTGTGTATCAATACAATCAAATCGGACCGATTTCAGATGATAGAATTACTGGAGAAGAAATTTTTGGGAATGGATCCATTCAAAGTTATTCTGGTATTGAACCTCGATTGTCTTTAAGGCATAATTTGGCTCAAAACACTTCTATTAAAGGAAGTTATGCCCGCTTGTATCAATATATTCAGTCTGTAAGTAATACTTTTGGTCCGACTCCAATAGACCTTTGGCAGCTTAGCACTCGGTATATCCCGCCCCAGCAATCAGATAATTTTTCCCTTGGGATTTTCAGAAACAGTAATGAAAACAAGTGGGAATTTTCGTTAGACGGATTTTATAGAACTACCCAAAATCAAGTAGAATACCGTGATTTTGCACAAATCTTCCTAAATCCTCATTTAGAGACAGAGATTGTTTTGGGAGAAGGAAAAGCCTATGGAGTTGAGTTTTTAATCAAAAAAAATCTGGGAGTAGTGACGGGATGGTTAGCGTATACTTATTCTCGTTCTTTTTTCAGGAGTTCGGGACAATTTGAGGAGACTCAAATCAATCGAGGGGAGTGGTTTCCCAGTAACTATGATAAGCCTCATGAGGTCAATTTTATTTTAAGTAGGAAGATGTACCCTAGGGGGTTGTTCAATCTAAGTATAAATTATGCCACTGGTCGCCCGGTTAGTGCAGTCAATGCCAGTTATGTTATCAATTCCTTGATCATTCCTGAGTACAGTGATCGGAATCAATACCGAATTCCGGACTATTTCCGGGTGGATGTATCTTATACCTTGGAAAAGGTTTTTTCCAAAAAAGGCGATAGCTTGAATTTCAGTATTTACAATTTATTGGGCAGAAGAAATGCCTATTCAGTTTTTTGGCAAAAGGATGGGGATAGTCGGCAATTGAGACCTTATCGATTGGCAGTTTTGGGATCTATATTTCCATCTATTACTTATAGCATTCAATTTGGAGGAGGTGAGAATGAGTAAGTGGAAGCTATTTGGGGTTTTAGGATTGATCTTGCTGTTTTTTAATTCCTGTGTGGACCAGATCAATTTCCCGCTTGACCGGGGAGTAGAAAAATTGATTGTTTATGGGCAATTGAATAATCTGGAAGAGGAAAAGTTTGTATTTCTTTCAGAAACCACCTCTGCAGATCGTGAGCCTTTGTTTTCAGGTCAATATTTGGTGCTCAATGATCTTCCCAGGCCAGTTACAACGGCTCAGGTTTTTGTAGTGAATACAGAAAATCAGCGCCATCAATTAAATCAGATTGAGCCGGGCAAGTATATGCTTCCAAGGGATGTAAAAATAAGGGAAGATGTTTCCTATTTTGTTGAGATTCAAATTGATGGAAGGGTTTATCGCTCAGAACCTGAGCAAATGCCCCAAGCGGTAGGGGAAGATCAATTGAGTTATACCTTCTCCAGAGGAAACTTTAAAGGAGCACCTGAGACCGCCTTTATTTCCATCATTTCGGATGTCCAACTCCCTGTCACTGAAATGCCTTATTTTCTTCGATGGGATGTAGACGAAGCCTATTATTGGAATTTGACTTTTTTCCCAAATCCTTTCAATAAAGCACCACCTGATTGTTACGTATTTGATTTTCCAGATCCGGAACGGATTACGCTTTTCAATGGAGAGAATGCACCATCTTCCGGTAAAGGAGGTTCACAGATTGTAGCTGAACGTATTGTGGATGAGTCCTTTTTGAGCCGACACTATTTCAATGTCAGGCAGGTGAGTACTAGCCGTGAATCCCATGATTATTGGAGGCGGATTCGAGAATTAGTTAATAATTCGGGTTCTGTTTTTGATACACCGCCTGCCCCTGTGCGAGGGAATCTTTACAATATTTCGGACCCTGATGAAATTGTATTGGGATATTTTGAAGTCGTTCGCGTTTCACAAAGACGGATTTACACAACCAGAGCTGATGTTCCTTTTTTTCTACCTGAGGTTTGTACCTATGATCCCAATAGACCTCTGGATAAATATCCGAAAACTTGTCTGCGTTGTAGCGAATTTCCGAATAGTACCAATGAAACACCTCATTGGTGGTTTGATCAATAAAATTCTCCTCGCCGATTGTCAAAATTTGGCTGGATTGAATTTCTGATTTTGTATTTTGGTAAAAATCAAACCCAATAACCTATGAAAAATAGATTTTCAATCCTTTTCCTTCTCACTTTCTTAGCTTGTTTTTCGTATGCTGAAGCTCAACAATTTCGAGCTTTGGTTTTCAGTAAAACGACAGGCTTTCGACACCAGTCAGTGCCAAATGGGGTAGTAGCCATCCAAAATCTAGGTAAGTCCCAAGTCTTTTCTGTACATGCCACAGAAGATGCATCCTATTTCACAGATGAAAATCTTGAAAAGTTCGATGTGATTATCTTGTTAAGCACAACCGGAACCATATTTAACGAAGAGCAAAAGGCTGCCTTTCAGAGATTTGTCCAAAGTGGAAAAGGGGTGGTAGGAGTTCATGCCGCTACCGATACCGAATATGAATGGCCTTGGTATAACAAAATGATCGGAGCTTATTTCTTGGCGCACCCTCGACAACAAACCCTACGCTTGGAAGTGGTTGACGCCAATCATCCAGCTACCTGGCACTTGCCCAAAAACTGGCTTTGGACAGACGAATTGTACGAATTCAGGAACATTAATCCAGATATCAAGGTACTTATCAATGCGGACGAATCCACCTATTCTCCTGCTAAACCTATGGGAGAAAAGCATCCTATGGCTTGGTATCATGAATTTGATGGGGGAAGGGTGTTTTACACTGCTCTAGGTCATGTGGAATCTGCATATGTGGACCCTGATTTCTTAAAACACCTTTATGGAGGAATTTGGTATGCAGCAACCGGTGAGCCTTTCAATTAAAGAGAAGTAAAGATTTTGGAACTTATCGCCACAGAATGGGTTTAAGTTTAGAAAAAATCAGAATCCTATGCTAAAAGCCCAGTCTAGGCCGGTCCATTTGTACATGGAGGCAAATCCAAATCCCAATTCTTTAAAGTTTGTAGCCAATTTTATGTTGGTGGATGATGGTTTGAGTTTTGACTATCCCTCAGCGGAGCAGGCAACAAATAGTCCCCTTGCACAGGAATTGTTCAATTTTGCAGCTGTAGAGCGGGTTTTTATCGCTTCTAATTTCGTAACAGTGACCAAGTCCGAATCTGTAGAATGGCCTGAGATTCAAACGATCATACGGGACCAAATCAAATCCTACTTGGAAGCCGGGAAAAAGCCTGTTCAGGCAGAATTTGACAAGGATCCCTTGTTTGATGAAAATGACTCTGAAATCGTCAAAAAAATTAAAGGAATTCTGGATGAATACATTCGACCTGCTGTAGAACAAGATGGAGGTGCCATTGTATTTCATTCCTTCCAAGATGGAGTAGTAAAGGTTTTGCTTCAAGGTTCTTGTTCAGGTTGTCCTTCCAGCACTATTACGCTAAAAGCTGGGATCCAAAACCTACTGACTCGTATGCTTCCTGAAGTTAAGGAAGTGGAGGCAGAAGGGATCTAATAGACTTTAATGGGAATAAAAAAATGGTTTTGGGCACTTCTTGGAATGGCATCCCTCTTAATTCGATGGATAGCATCCGGATTTTCTGAGTGGACCGAGCAGATTTATTCCCGAGGATTTTTTCTTTTTATTCGACAAGTATTTGACAAGACGCTGGGGAACTTGCCTTTTCCCAGCGTCTTTTTGTTTATTCTTTTGCTTGGAGTTTTCTTATTTTTATTTTTTCGAAGTCTAGCGAAAATACCAAAAGGAAAATCCAGATTGATTTTTGGTCTTCTATCCATCCTCAATTTTTCAGGTGCCTTGGTCTTTTTCTTTTTGGTTCTTTGGGGGTTCAATTATCAGCGAATTCCCATCACTCAGCAAATGGGACTTAATATAAAGCCTTTGGA
>JABXHZ010000441.1 GCA_013373335.1 Cyclobacteriaceae bacterium
CAATTCCAAACGCTCTACATGAGCTCTTTGCAAGGCTCTTCGGTGAACATCAATGGTGGCACCTCGGCTTAGTTCAGTCCAGATTCCACTACGAAGGTCATCGAATAGTTCAGTGATTTTGTAAGCATCATTGCCATTGATGGCCTCATTTTCAATCACTCGACCTAGACGACCCCATTCAAGGATATTTTCCAAGGTTCCTACTTGCAAGCTTCGGATTCTTTCCAATGCTCCAAAGTCTCCCGTACGAGCGACGATTTCTTCATTCATCAACCAAGATGGAGTCTTGAACAAATGCTCGTTAAGGAAGGCAACTGCTGATTTTTGCATTTCCTTGGAATTGTGCGTGTAGATAGGTTCGTCCTGACCTGAAGCTTTGTAAACTTCCATCACACCACCCACATGAGTGCGAACATGTCCCATGTAGCGATTGAACTGACCAATAACTTGTCCGTACATTTCCTCCAAATCACTGAAATCTTTGAACGGCTTGTCTTCTTCTTTGGTCCATTCCATGAGGTTTGGCATGATGCGCTTTAAGTTTTTGATACCATACTCAGAAGCTAGCATGGAATTGTCTCCCAAATCTTCACTTTGAGTGGTAGGATCGTATCGGTTTCCTTGACGTCCATATCGGTAAACAGGATCTCCTTGTTTTTCCATGATCCACTGATCCAAGATAGGTTGCTCTTCCTCCGGAGTACTTGCTTCAAGGATTGGTCTATATCCCCACATGATGGCATATTTGTCATAAGGACCTACATCAGGCAACAAGCTAACACCCTCATCCTCTGGTTGGGCAACATAGTTGAATCGAGCATAGTCCATAATGGATGGAGCCGTTCCCATGGCTTTTGTAAACTCAGGATCACGAAGTTTTTCTACAGGATAAGCATGAGAAGAAGCGAAGTTGTGTGGAAGACCTAGAGTGTGACCCACTTCATGAGCAGATACAAACCGAATTAATCTACCCATCACTTCGTCATCAAACTTCACACTACGAGCTGCTGGATTCACAGCTGCAGTTTGGATAAAATACCAGTTTCTCAAGAGATTCATCACATTGTGATACCATCCTATATCAGATTCAATGATTTCTCCGGACCGCGGATCAGATACGTGAGGGCCATAGGCATTTTGAATATCAGATGCGAAATAGCGGATTACTGAGTAGCGTGCATCTTCAGGACTCCAAGTAGGATCTTCTTCAGGAGAAGGAGCTTCTTTGGCGATAATAGCATTTTTGAAACCTGCAGCTTCGAAAGCTTTTTGCCAATCTTCAACTCCTTGCTTCAGGTAAGGAACCCATTTTTTAGGAGTTGCCGGATCGATGTAATAAACGATTGGTTTTACGGGCTCAACCAATTCTCCACGCTTGAATTTATCCATATCCTCTGGCTTAACTTCCAGTCTCCATCGGTCTAAGAAGCGACGGGATTGTGCCTTTTGAGCATCTGCACCATAGTCTACATAGGATCGGCTAAACCATCCAACGCGCTGATCGGCCAAACGCTGCATCATAGGCTCCTTTGGAAGCAAGACCATGGAAGAGTTCATTTCCAGGGTGATCAATCCAGTGGAGCTGTTTGAAGGTGGGTTTTGAGCCGTATAAGTCATCACATACCGAGCCTCGATATTGATTGGGTAGGTGTGAATATGCTTGATATAAGACCGATCAGAATCCAATCGCTGTACTCTGTATTGCGTTCTTCTGTTTCTCTGCAACCCTAAAGCCTGAACATCCTTGGCAAACAAATCAGTTGCTTCGATTACTATACCGGTAGAATCGGTGCCATTGGCTTTTACATCAAATTTTTGAAGGATTGGCTCCAAGTTGGAGTTTTTCACCGCTTGTGCAATGGGAAGAGAATCACTTGCATAGTTGTTAACTGAAACAACCTTTAAAAGAATCATGTCTCCTTCTCTTTCCCAACGAAGCATCATGGTGTTGGTTCGCTCACCGCCGTAACCGATTCCATCAGCTGTCTTCGCAATGGTAGTGACCATCAACATGTCTCTACCTAGGAGGGAATCCTGGATTTCATAAAAATACTTGTCATCAATTTGATGAACTTTAAAAAGGCCATCCTTACTTTTGGCACCTTTGGTGATCACCTCTTTATAAGGTTTTGGTCCCTTTTTGTTGCCACCATTGTTTTGAGGCCTTGGTGCAGGCGCAGCAGGGGCATCCTTAGCGTCTTTTTTCTTTTTCTTCTGGGCGAAACTGTCCTCAGAATAGAACATGACACCTAAGATTCCCAGAAGAAGGGTAAATCTCCTCAGAAAATTGGGTACTGTGTTTTTCATAGTAAGCATTATATTTTTGCTTAAAATAACTTGTTAAAAAGCGCTTCTGCCTTTCTCTGAACTTAATTTTTGATAGGCGGTTAAATGATAGAATTAAAGGCAAAAGCTTGGGAAAAAGTAAAGACATTATTGTAATCGGAGGAGGCCTGGCAGGATTGGTTTCCGCGTATTTGCTGGCCAAAAATGGACATTTGGTTCGCTTGATCGAGAAAAAAGTCTATCCTTTTCACCGAGTTTGTGGAGAATATTTGTCGAATGAGGTGGTTGATTTTTTGCAACGCGAAAGGCTACTACCTCCTGGTCAGGAATTTCCTCAAATTAGCCGATTTGAATTTTCAGATATAAAAGGGCAGACCGTTCAAGTACCTTTGGATTTAGGAGGGATTGGAATTAGTAGGTACTTGTTGGATGAATATATTTCTATCAGGGCTCAGGAGGCCGGTGCCAAAATTCTGACAGGATCCCAAGTATTGGAAGTAAACTTTCAGCCCAAATCTGATGGATTTCAAGTGGTCTTGGCAGGGGGAGAGGTTTTGGAATCCGACTACGTGGTAGGGGCTTTTGGAAAGCGGTCCCGAGTAGATTCTTTTTTATACCGTTCCTTTACAAAAAAGCGCTCTCCATTTATCGGAGTTAAATATCATGTAAAGATTCAGCGACCCGATGAAGTGGTGGCGTTGCACAATTTTCCAAGAGGATATTGTGGGTTGAATGCTGTGGAAAATGGAAGATTCAACCTGTGTTACTTGGGAAGAAGAGAAGATCTTCGGGCCTTTGGTTCGATCCCTGAAATGGAGCAGCAATTGCTTTGGAAAAACCCAAAACTGAAGGAGATTTTTAATGTCGCAGAGTTTTTATTTGAAAAACCTGAGGTGATAAATGAAATCAGTTTTGAAAAGAAGTCGCCTGTTGAAAACCATTTATTGATGATAGGAGACGCGGCTGGGTTGATCACACCTTTGAATGGGAACGGGATGGCCATGGCAATCCGGGGAGCTTATATACTCGCAAATATTTTTGAGCAAAATGGGGATAGAAACGAAATCGAAAATCGATACCGAAAAGAATGGAATAAGCATTTTAGAGATCGCCTGATTTTCGGTAGATGGATTCAAAAGCTTTTTGGAGCTGAAGTCAGTTCGGCATTTGC
>JABXHZ010000369.1 GCA_013373335.1 Cyclobacteriaceae bacterium
GGGAAGAGCTGAACCCCTCTAGCTACGATCCGAAAGGTATGGAGCGATTGATTATGCAACTTCAGGAAGCAGGGTTCGATTCAGAAGAAGCAAGAGCCCATACATTTTTAGCAGGCATTTATTCATTCTTTGGAGATATTGAGCGGGCGATTGAAAACCACCTTAAGGCTCTTTCAATTTATGAAAGGAAAAAGGACACCCTAGGTATTGCAAGTGTTCACAATAATCTAAGCTTGATATACTATGACCTGCATGAATACGACGAAGCATTCAGCCATGCACGGATTTCCATGGGGCTGGAAAAGAAAGATGGAGACCCCAGACGTATTCATTCCAGTCTAAATAATTTGGCCATCATTTTCGAGCATACAGGTCCCGTGGATTCGGCTATTTATTATCATCAGATGGCACTTGAAATGGCCCATAAAATCAAAAACCCTTACTCCATCGGGCTTTCTTTGAGCAATTTGGGAAATAACTATGCGATAAAAGGAGATCTAAATTTGGCGGAAGAAACCCTCTTGGAAGCCTTGAGGATTCGGGATTCACTAGGCTATTCCCGAGGTTTGGCTTACACCCACAATAGGCTTGCAAGTTTGTATTTACAAAAAGGAGAGTTTACCAAATCCAAACTTCACGCTGAAAAATCCCTGGAAAATGCCCAAAAAGCTGCAGAGGTAAAAGTCATCCGAATGGCTTACGAACGACTGATGGAATTAGCCGAACAAACAGGAGATGTGAAATCCGAGCTGGCTTACCTAAAAAAAGCCTCCCAGCTAAAAGACAGCATTCTCAATGAATCCAATACCAAGGAAATCACCCAAATGATGCTCAATTATGAGTTTGACAAAAAGCAACTTTTGGACAGTATCCAAAATGCCCAACAGATGCGTGAACAAACCTTGGTCTTTGATGAAAGACTAAAAGTTGAACGAAATCAACGGATCATTTTAATGATTAGCGGTGTGCTATTTTTAGTGTTGGCCGTCGGTTGGTGGAGAAGATATAAGTTTATCAAAAAAGCGAGTCAAATCATCGAAAGGGAAAAGAATCGCTCTGACAATCTGCTTTTGAATATTTTACCTATTAAAGTTGCCGAAGAACTCAAGCAAACCGGGAAATCGGAAGCCAAGGACTTTGAAGAAGTGACGGTTATTTTTACGGATTTTGCGGACTTTACCAAAAAAGCCCAGCACCTCACAGCGAAAGAACTGGTCCATGAGCTGAACATCTGTTTCAAAGCTTTTGACTTGATAATAGAAGAATTCGGTCTGGAAAAAATCAAAACAATTGGAGATGCCTACCTCGCTGCCGGGGGACTAAATAATCACTCCTCTGTCATGGATGTTATTCATGCGGCACTTAAAATCAAAGACTTTATCACACAACGTAATTTCGATCCTTCAATTCCATCCAAAGCTAAATTTGATATGCGCATTGGAATCAATACTGGCCCTGTGGTTGCAGGAATTGTAGGCATCAAAAAATTCCAATTCGATATCTGGGGAGATACTGTCAATACAGCCCAGCGAATGGAAGCCGCTTGTGGATTGAACAAAATCAACATTTCCAAAACCACCTATACCCGAATCAAAGACAACCCGGATTTATGTTTTGAATTCCGGGGATTAATCCCTGTTAAGGGAAAAGGGCCACTTTCCATGTGGTATGTTGAATCCAGAAAAAACCAAATTCAAAAGTTTCAAGAAATTCATCACGAGGGGATAATTTAATTCACCCTCCACTTCCAAACTGGAAAATTGTACAAAGTCAAGATAATTCCTTAACTTTTTGAATGCCATTTACTTCAATTTCATGAGAACAGACTTTTTGTATTCCTTGATTATCGGAATCCTTTTTTTTTCCTGCTCCCCTAAAAACCAAGAAACCTCCCCATCTCAAAAACCAAATATCCTTCTAATTGTAGCTGATGATCTAGGCTATGCAGACTTAGGATCTTTCGGAGGAGACATTGAAACACCCAATCTAGATCAGCTAGCGAGAGAAGGTATTCGCTTTACGCAATACCATACCGCGCCCTTTTGTGCAGTGACCAGAGCCATGATGCTTTCCGGTAACTACAATCATGTCGCTGGAATGGGGTCGCAGGATTTGGTCACCGGAGTACCAGGCTACGAAGGCCATTTGAGTGATCGGATTATTCCTGTACCTGAACTATTGCAGCAAGCCGGCTACCACACCTATACTGTTGGCAAATGGCATTTAGGTCTTCGGCCTGAAAACAATCCTCATCAAAAAGGCTTCGAACAATCATTTGTAACCTTAGAAGGAGGTGCCAATCATTATAGTGACCGGGGAATTTTCCCTGATGCACCGGTGTCTCCTTACACTGAAAATGGAAAAAAGGCTGCTTGGCCAGTAGGATCCTATTCCACTGATTTCTATACAGACAAGTTGATCTCCTACATTGAATCCAACCGGGAAGATAAGCAACCCTTTTTTGCCTTTGCTGCCTACACTTCACCTCATTGGCCGCTTCAGGTGGATGAAAAATTTTGGAAAAAATACCAAGGACGATACGATGAAGGGTATGAAGCCCTTCGAGAAAAAAGGCTGGAATCCCTCAAAAAAGCGGGAATCATTCCCCCCGATTCCTCTCTTCCTGATTTGCATCCAGTAGTGAAACCTTGGGATTCTCTATCAAATGATGAGAAACAGAAAGAGGCTCGGAAAATGGAGCTCTATGCGGGAATGGTGGACAACCTTGATCACAATGTGGGCAGATTATTCAAGTACCTCAAGGAAAAAGGCTTGTATGAAAACACCCTAATCATTTTAGTTTCGGACAATGGAGCAGCCGCCGAAGACTTTTTCTACAGCTCCTACTTCGGACCTTTCCTGCAAGAAAATTATACCGATGCCTACGAGGAGATGGGTACAGAAAACTCCTTTATCTCCTATGGACCACAATGGGCCGAAGCCGGAACCGCCCCCTATCGCTATTTCAAAGGTTTCACAACCGAAGGAGGCATGATTGCCCCTATGATCATAGCAGGCCCTTCAATAGGCCAAGCCAATACTATTTTTAACCAATTCGTTACCGTGATGGATTTGGCACCTACTTTTTACCAGCTTGCTGGTCTGGAATATCCCGCTGAATGGAAGGGAAAAGAGGTAAAACCGTTGGCAGGGAAATCCATGACACCAATCCTGAAAGGAAGCCAAGAAGCCTTCCATGATTCAACCTATGTGTTTGCTCTCGAACATCGGGGCCGAGTCATGCTTCGAAAAGGCAAATGGAAACTCCTCAATATTACATCCCCTTTCTCTGAAGAAAACTTTGAATTGTATGACTTATCTGAAGCTTCTGATGAACAAAAAAATGTAAAAGATGAGTACCCGGACATATACAAAGAATTAATTCAGGAATGGAATTCCTATTCCAATTCTGTAGGCGTTAGAATCCCAACACCTAGAGCCGGCGAAGGCCTCAATGACTAAATCATGGCAGAAAAACAAGAAACAGAACTAAAGCGGGAAGTGGGAATGGGTGGAGTCATCACCAATGTCCTGAGTATTTCCATCGGTAGTGGGATCTTCCTTTTACCGGCTTTGGTTTATGGGATTTTAGGGCATGCCAGCATTTTGGCCTATATCTTTTGTGGTTTGATTTTCCTCTTCCTAGGGCTTTGCTTTGGGGAATTAAGCAGCCGGGTTCCCGATACCGGAGGCTTATATGTGTACATCAATCGAGCCTTTGGACCCATGGCAGGATTTATTGCCAATATCCTGTATTGGTTCGGTGTGGGAGTTTTAGCCTGCGGAGCTTTGATGAATGCCCTTGCAGATATCGCAGGCTCCTATTTTCCAATTTTTAAGGAAACGGGAATTCGAATTATCTTTTTCGCAGCCCTAACAGCTTTCAGCGCTTTTCTGAATATCAAGGGAATCAAGGACAGCATGGTCTTTATCAAAATCCTTACCTGGACCAAGGTTATTTCCCTAATGGCCCTAGTAAGTATTGCTCTTACCCAATTGAATTTTGCCAATATCAGTTGGGAAGGATTCCCTGAATTCCAAAAAATCGGAGAAGCATCCATCCTTTTGATTTTTGCTTTTTTGGGAGGAGAATTGGCACTGGCTAATGGAGGAGAAATGAAAGACCCGACCCGAACCGGTCCCATCGGGTTTTTCATAGGAATTATTATGGTAATCCTGGGTTTTTGTACCATTCATTTGGCGGCTCAAGGAGTCTTGGGAGACCTAATGCTCACCAATCAAGAAGCTCCATTGGCTGAGTTGGCCAAAGTGCTTTTCGGGGAAACTGGATTTATCCTGGTCTTGATCCTTTCCTTTATCGCTGTTTGGAGTACTCTGAGTTCCATCCTAACCCTGCTTCCCCGAATTCTGTATGCTGGCGCAAAAGACAAATTACTTCATCCGGTGCTCTCAAAAATTCATCCTTCCCATGGTACTCCTTATATAGCCATCCTATTCTTAGCGATTTTGGAATTTGGCTTCGCCGCCTCTGGAAGTTTTCGCTATTTGTTGATTTTGGTAACAGGAGCTTCCTTGGTCATTTACTTTGGAGCGGTTCTATCCTACCTCAAATTTCGCTGGAACAAAACAAGTGAAACCATTAAGTCATTTCAGGTGCCATTTGGAAATGCCGTTGGCATCCTTACCCTCCTTGCAATTGCCTGGGTATTTTTTCAATTAAGTAGGAATGAATTACTTGCCATCGCCCTATTCGTATTGGGGCTGGCTTTCATCTATATACTAAGAACCCAGATAAAAAAAAGATTTAATAAACCAATCATCAAACAATAAGCTCATGAAAAAAGTACTGGTCTTTCTATTCCTCACTTTTGGGTTGTACTCACTGACCGACGCCCAACAAAAAACTAATCTTGAGTTAACAGATTTATTCGATCTGGAATATGTCACTAGCCCGAGTATTTCCCCAGATGGCACCAAGATCGTTTATATCCGAAACTTTAAGGACATCATGACCGATCGGGATTATTCAAATCTCTGGATTGTCAATGCCGACGGAAGTCAAAACCGACCGATTACTCAAGGAAATCAGCGCGATTATGCTCCCGTTTGGTCACATGATGGAACCAAGCTGGCCTTTCTTTCAAATCAGCAGGATGACAAAGTGAAGCTCTTTGTTCACTATTTCGACACCAACACTTCCGTCGCCCTAACGAACTCAGCCAACCCTCCAAGTGCCGTTTCTTGGTCCTATGACAATGAACATTTAGCCTTTACTGAATTTGTACCGGCGAAAGCTTCCTCCTTGCTTAAAATCCCTGCCAAACCTCAAGGTGCTGAATGGAATGCAGCTCCGATTTTTATCGATGAAATGGTTTATCGAAGAGATGGGGGAGGTTATGTAAGTCCTGGTTATCGACAGATTTTCACGATAGATCTTTCCGGTGGAACGGCTCGACAGCGAACTTTTGATGAAAACAATTACGGTTCCCCAGTATGGTCAAGAGATGGAAAGTCCTTGTTTTTCTCAGCGAATCTCCATGAAAATGCTGAATTCGAACCCAGAAATTCCGAGGTCTACCAACTATCCCTTTCAGATGGTAGCATCAAAGCTTTAACGTCCCGATTTGGTCCTGACTCAAACCCAACCCTTTCTCCGGATGGAAAATTAATTGCTTTCACAGGAAGTGATGATAGTTTTCAAGGCTACCAAGTAACGCATCTATATGTGATGAATGTGGATGGTTCTGGAGTGAAAAATTTGACAGCAGATTTAGACCGGGATGCCGGAAACCCCCAATGGGAAGCCAACAGCCAAGGGATCTATTTCCAATATGATGAGTTTGGAGACACTAAAGTGGGTCATGTTTCCTTGAATGGGAAAATTCGAACGTTAGTGGAAGGTCTAGGAGGATTGGATCTGGGAAGACCTTACAATTCCGGCACCTATTCCCTATCTGCGAACAATCGAATTGCCTACACTTTAGGTAGTCCCGAGCATCCTGCAGATTTGGCTATATGGAACGGAGGGAATACTAATCGCTTGACCTCCCTGAATGATGATGTGTTCTCCTACCGAAAAATCGGGAAAACGGAGGAAATCTGGTGGGAATCCAGTTTCGATGGTCGCAAAGTTCAAGGCTGGATTGTAACTCCTCCTGACTTTGACCCCAGCAAAAAATATCCATTTATTTTAGAAATTCATGGAGGACCATTTGCCATGTATGGCCCTTCCTTCGCCTATGAAATCCAAGCCTATGCGGCAGCTGGTTATGTCGTTCTTTACACCAATCCAAGAGGAAGTACCGGGTATGGGGAAGAGTTTGGGAATCTAATTCATCATGATTATCCCAGCCATGACTACGAAGACCTTATGTCCGGAGTGGATGCTGTCATTGAAAAAGGATATATCGATACAGATAATTTGTTTGTAACAGGAGGATCTGGAGGTGGTGTATTGACCGCTTGGATTGTTGGGAAAACAGACCGCTTTAAAGCTGCTGTAGTAGCCAAACCTGTGATCAATTGGACCAGCTTTGTGCTTCACGCAGACAATCCGGTCTTTTTCACGAAGTATTGGTTTGGAGCAAATCCTTGGGAAGACATTGAAAATTATTGGCGCAGATCTCCTCTTTCTTTGGTCGGAAATGTGACTACACCGACCATGCTATTGACGGGGGAACGTGATTTCCGAACGCCTATTTCTGAATCCGAACAATACTATGCCGCTCTCAAATTACAAGGTGTAGAATCAGCCATGGTTCGGATTCCCAATGCCTCTCATGGTCTGGTGAATAGACCAAGCATGTTGATGAGCAAGAGTGCTTCTATTTTGAGCTGGTTCAATCATTATCGAGATAAAGAATGAAAGTATTAAGCTGCCTCTTTCTTTGCTTTTTATTCCACTTCAGTTTTGCGCAGGAATCTGAGAAATCTCAGATTCTTGCCCAAAGAGCAAAATCCAACGCTGCCCTACGGGCATTTGATGAAACATTAAATGCGACCTTTTTGACTGATGATGTACTGATCACGACAGGTGCAGGAACTTTGATTTCAGGAAAAGAAGCATTGATGGGCTATATCCAAGAAGCTTCTGGACCCCGAATGTATTGGGTCCGGACTCCGGATGAAATCATCGTCAATCCAGAAACTCAACTGGCTTGGGAAACAGGTACCTGGAAAGGATATCAAGAGGGTTCAGAAGAAGCCATAGTGGGTGGAAAATACTCTGCCCAATGGACTAAAAAATCGGGGATTTGGCTGATCCACTCCCAATTGTTTGTGACTTTGCCTAAATGATTTTATGAGAAAGAAAAAAACTCCATGGTGGGGAAATTTCAAAGACTTCTTCCTTCTTTTCTTGGCTGTATTCTGTGGATTTCTTGCTGAAAACTACCGGGAATCTTTGAGCAACAAAAACATTGAAATGGAATTTATGCAATCGCTGGTTGAAGACTTAAAATCAGACACTGCAAATCTAAATAGCTACATTTCTTTTAAAAAAATGAAAGGCCAATTGATGGATTCGCTGGCGTCGATGCTAGTCACCGATAATCATGACCTTTGGGGAAATCAGATCTATTACTTAGCCCGTCAAGTTTTCAATGAAAGCCCATTTGTTTATTCGGATGGAAC
>JABXHZ010000415.1 GCA_013373335.1 Cyclobacteriaceae bacterium
CTTCCGTAAAAGGAAGGCAAATTTGGGGAGATTTGGTTCCTTATAACGTCGTATGGAGAACGGGTGCCAATGAGGCTACATATATTGAACTTTCTGAAGAAATGACAGTGGAGGGACAGCCTGTTGGGGCAGGGAAGTATTCCCTTTTTACCATTCCAAAAGAAAATGGAGCTTGGACGGTGATTTTAAATTCAGAGTGGGACTTGGAGCATGGACATTTTCAATACGATGAGAAACAAGATGTGCTTCGAGTTGAAGTTAGCCCGGAATGGGAAGAGAGTTCTCAGGAAAGATTATCCATTGATATTGAAGAGCCAGGTATTGTTATTCGATGGGAAAAACTCAAACTTCCTATACAAATTCAATAAGATTCTTCTAAGCTCTATTGCCCGGTTTTTCTGAAAACCGGGTTTTTTTATTTCTATCAATACGGAAAACAAATCAAGATTTTGGTGTTTTTCTTATATTGCTTGCTTGTGAATCATTCCAGTCTTTCATGAAAGTATTCTCATTCGTCTTAGTATTCCTAATCACGGTTGCCTTAGGCTATGTCGTTTCTATTCCAATGGGTCCTGCGCCTCCTGTAGCACCTTTATTGGATCCTAATCACGGGTTTTGGCAAAACATGTACAGTGAAGATCAACTGGCAGAGGAAATGATTCAATTGGAAGGACTTTCAGCTCCGGTCAAGGTATCATATGATGAAAATTTGATTCCTCACATCTTTGCACAAAATGAAGCAGATCTATATCGAGTACAAGGTTATGTGACTGCTCAGCATCGTCTTTGGCAGATGGAATTCCAAACCATGGCAGCTGCTGGAAGAATTTCTGAAATTGTTGGGCCTGTTGCCCTTGAATTAGACCGGATGACTAGGCGAAAAGGTCTTGCCTTTGGAGCTGAACTTGGGTATGATTTCGTTAAGGAAAACCATCCCGAAATGCTGGAACTTTTAGAAGCCTATGCCGACGGTGTAAACCAATACATAGCTTCCTCGGATGAGGCCCGTCTTCCGCTGGAATATAAGATTTTGAATTATCGGCCGGAAAACTGGTCTTCTTTTAAGTCTTTACTCCTCCTCAAATACATGTCCGATATGTTAGTAGGAGATCGGGATTTGCAATATTCAAACCTTAGGAAAATTTTAGGTGAGGAAAAATTGGATGTTTTGTTTCCTGAATTTCCGGAAGAAAATGATCCTGTTATTGAAGCAGAAAGAATTTGGGACTTTGATCCGGTTCAAGTTGAAATGCCGGATTCTAGTTCTTATCCCAATGATGAATTGGTTATAGACCCTTTACCTCAGCCAGAAGAAGGGGTAGGATCTAATAACTGGGCCGTGGCGGGATCCAAAACCAAAAACGGGAATCCTATTTTGGCAAATGATCCGCACTTAAGCCTCAACCTACCATCACTATGGTATAGTATGCAGCTCAGTACGCCAGAGCACCGTGTAAAAGGAGCGACTTTACCAGGAGCATTGGGTGTGATTTCAGGATTCAATGAAAATATTGCATGGGGTGTAACCAATGCTACCAAGGATGCGCGAGATTGGTACAAAATCACTTTTCAAGACGAGTCCCGAAAAGCCTACCAATATGGGGAGGAGTGGAGAGCGACAAATCATAGAATTGAGGAGATAAAGGTAAAAGGGCAGAATCCGTACTATGATACTGTCGTCTATACTCACTATGGTCCTGTGGTCTATGATAGGACTTTTGGTGCTGAAAGACAGGATGTGAATTTTGCCTTGAAGTGGACTGCTCATATGGGGTCAAATGAACAACTGACCTTTATTAAAATGAATAAGGCAAAGAATCATGACGATTATAATGATGCCTTGAATCATTATACTGCTCCTGCACAAAATTTTGTTTTTGCCTCTGTATCTGGAGATATTGCTATGAGAATTCAGGGTAAATTTCCGGTCAAGTGGGAAAAGCAAGGGAAGTTTTTTATGGATGGTGCAGATTCACAAATGGAGTGGCAGGCCTTTATTCCAAACGAGCATAATCCAAGTACACTGAATCCTGAGCGAGGTTTTGTGTCTTCCGCAAATCAGCATCCTGTGGATCCGTCTTATCCATATTATGTTTTTGACAATAGTTATGAGCATTATCGTAATCGACGGTTAAATAATCGGTTGCGGCAAATGAATTCAATCACGATTGATCAAATGAAGGAGCTCCAATTTGATGATTATTATCTTCATGCTGCAGAGGCACTTCCAGTGATGTTGGAATTATTGGGAAATGAAATAGGGGATGGTGAAAAGGCTGAAAAGTACGTAGAGGAGCTCAAAAGCTGGGATTTTTATGCAGATCCTAATCAGAAAGGGCCTACATTATTTTACATTTGGTGGAATCGGACTTACAATCAGATCTGGAAGGATTGGATGGAATGGGATGCTCCAGTTGTCTACCCGAATAATTATGAAACTGTGAGATTGATGAAAAATAGTCCAAACAGTGAATTTTTTGATCGGGTGGGTACAGATATCAAAGAAGTCGCTCAAGACCACGTAAGAAATGGATTTGCTGAGATGGTAGAGGCTATGGAAGAATGGGAAGAGTCAGAAGGAGATTATTCCTGGGCTAATTATAAGCGAACAAGTATTCAACATTTGGTTCCACAGTTTAGACCCTTTTCAGTCGAAAATGTATACACAGGTGGAGGTAGAGGAATTTTGAATGCCACCAGTGAAAGACATGGGGCAAGCTGGAGAATGGTTGTCGAGTTGGGTAATCCTATCAAAGCATTCGGGATTTACCCTGGAGGACAATCCGGTAACCCAGGAAGTAAGTTCTATAGCAATTTCATTTCAAAATGGGCGAATGGAGATTATTTGAATTTCGATCTTCGAAGTGAGGATCAAGAAGAAGATTTGTTGTTTCAAACTACATTCATTAATTAATCATGAAGTTCCTATTATACCTTCTATTGTCATTTATTCTTGTTTTTTTCTTAAATCCGTTTGTGCCGTTTTGGGGTGTGATGATTGGGTTGGGGCTTCTGGCAATTCTTGTACATCCGGGAGGAGGTGCAGCTTTTTTTGGAGGGGGTTTTGGAATGGCCTTCGCCTGGATGGGGCTGGCTGTATATCTAAATGTTGAAACGGGAAGTAATTTGCCTGATAAAATGGCCCAGCTTTTTGGTCTTGGGAATGGAACGCTTTTATTATTAGGTACTGGTTTTTTAGCTTTTTTATTAGGGGCTTTTTCCTCTTGGAGCGGACAATTACTTCGAAATTTGTTAAAGAAAAAGCCTGAAAATATTTATAGAGGATAAATCCCGCCCCACGCATAAAGGTTTATTTAAGGAAAATTTGAATAAAAATTATTTTATCCATTCTTTCTAATGAGTACCTTTGGTACTCGGTTTCAATTTATTTTTAATGCTAGATTCTCTGATCACCTCAAAGACTCGCTTGAGGCTGTTAGTTAAGTTTTTTGTAAATCACCATACCCAGAGCCACCTAAGAGGCTTAGCGGAGGAGTTTGGTGAATCAACCAATGCTATCCGAAAAGAACTGAATAACCTGACGCAGGCGGGCGTTTTGGTAAAGGAATCAGACAAGAATAAAATATCCTACAAGGCAAATACGAATCACCCGTTTTACACCAATATCCGAGATATTATCCGCAAATATTTAGGATTGGATAAGCTTTTGGAACAGATTCTGGAGCGAATGGGTGAGGTCGATCAAGTAATGCTTGTTGGTGATCTTTCCAGAGGAGTTGATTCAGGAAAAATTGATGTAGTCGTGGTAGGAGAGGACTTGAATCAGGATTATATTAAAGGACTAAAGTCAAGAATTGAAGAGCTAATCGAGCGGAAAGTAGTATTCACCCTTTCCAATGATCGATATGAAGAAGAAGGCTTAGTCCTTTTTGATAGTACGGTAGGCGTTTAATTGACGCTTTTGGACATAAATACTCTTAGGTTTCATTTAGAAATGGGACTGAAAGGGCGAAGCTGCGCTCAAGCTGTTATATTTGAAGATTAATAGTCCAAATTAGATAAATTTTATCCAGGATCATTTGAAAAAATCAGTTGAAATATTTCGAAGTCAAATTCTGAAATCTTTTTCTTTTGTCTTTCTGGCTGTATTGATTTCATTTTCAATTCAAGCCCAGAGTCTATCCGATATTCAATCGGTCAAAGTTGACAATCTATCCGATGCTCAGATAGAGAACCTCATTAAGCGTGCTGAATCCAATGGTCTTACGACAAATCAGCTAGTTGCTTTAGCAAGAGAGCGAGGAATGCCTGCTACAGAAGCTGCTAAACTTCAGCAGCGAATACAGCAGCTACAAACTCAAGCGCAAAACCCAAATTCTGGTAATCTAAGCTCTGGAAGAGAAATGGGTTTTCAAAAAGTGGATGTATTTGATTCTCTTCGAAGGTCAGACCCATATTACGATCTAACGCCAAAGCAGAAGAAGATATTTGGATATAAGCTTTTCCATAATCGAACCCTGGATTTCAGTCCCAGTCTGAATCTTCCCACACCTCAATCTTATGTAGTAGGAAGTGGGGATCAATTGCTAATTGATGTTTATGGTGCCTCTCAGCAATCCTTTGATGTACAGGTTACCCCGGAAGGCAGGATATTTCTACCTAATGTTGGGCCTGTGCAAGTAGGAGGGGCAACGATTGAAGCAGCCACAGTAAGAATAAAAACAGCACTTTCTAGGATATATTCGGGTCTGCAAGGTGCTAACCCTAATACCTTTTTGCAAATCAGATTAGGTAACATCCGGTCTATCAAAGTATCAATGGTCGGAGAGCTTACCAAGCCAGGGACATATACATTGCCTTCTTTTGCCACGGTATTTAATGCGCTTTATGCCGCTGGAGGCCCTAATGAAAATGGAGCTTTCCGAAAAATTCAAGTTTATAGAGGTTCTAAGCTTATTTCTCAGGTAGATATTTATGAATTCCTGTCTAAGGGAGACCAGTCGGCCAATATAAATCTTCAGGATAATGATGTGATTATTGTGCCAGCTGTGGAAGGCCGTGCCGAGGTGATAGGACCGGTCAATCGTGAAGGCTTATTTGAGGTGAAGTCTGGAGAGAGCTTAAAGGATTTATTTCTTTATACGGGTGGTTTTTCCAGTTTGGCCTATCGGGACCGCGTGACAATTAGGAGAATAGAAGACAATCAACGGAAGATTATCGATGTCCCTTCTTCAGATTTTGGAAGCTTTTATCCTCAGGTTGGTGACGAAATCTTAATTGGAGAGGCCTTGGATCGCTATTCCAATAGGGTACAAGTAAGTGGGTCAGTGATGCGGCCAGGAGAATTTTCTCTTGAGGAAGGGCTCACCATAAAAGGGCTCATCGAAAAAGCTGAAGGACTCCGTCCAGAGGCATTCACAAATCGGGTGACTTTATACCGAACAAGTGAGGACCTTACTTTAGCGGCAATTACAATTGAGCTGTCAGAAATTCTGGAAGGACGTGCAGAAGATATTCCGTTGAAAAATGAAGACCTACTTTTCATTCCAAGTCGGTATGAAATCCAAGAAGAGTACTATGTTAAAATCAGTGGAGAAGTGAGTTTCCCAGGCACCTACCCATTTGCAAACTCCATGACGGTTGGTGATTTGATACTTCGAGCAGGTGGGCTTTTGGAGTCTGCAAGCAATTCCTCTATAGAAGTAGCTAGGCGTGTCCGGGATGCAAGTAGTAGACAGATAGCTGAGATTTCCACTTTAAGTATAGGCTCAGACCTCGAAATCACAGAAGAGGAGAAGCAGCTACCTCTTCAGCCATTTGACCATGTTTTTATTAGAAGAAGTCCCGGCTTTGAAAGAGAGCAAATCATGACTATAAGAGGAGAAGTGAAGTTTCCGGGAGAGTTTGTGATTTCCTCTGCCAACGAACGGATTTCTGATGTAATTGAGCGAGCGGGGGGACTGAGTGAATTTGCTTATCCTCAAGGTGCTAGTTTAATTCGACGAACTGTCTATTATAAAGGAAAAACAGAGGAGGAAATCAGGGAAGAAACCCTAGAAGAAATTTTTGACAGGTTAAACCCAGAAACGAATCGAAATTTGAATGAGGCTGAACTTATCTTGTTTGAAAGAGTCCAACAAAAGCTCAAGGAGATTGAGTATAATCGGACACTTATTTCTTCCAATTTAAGTTCTGATCCATCCACAATTCTAATGGATACACTTTCTATAGATCCGGAGCTAAATAAATCACGTTTTCAGCAAGAGGATATGGTTGGTATAGATCTGGAGAAAATATTGAAAAACCCAGGTTCGGAAGAGGATTTGATTTTGATGGAGGGCGATATTTTACAAATTCCTAAACAACTCCAAACGGTTAGGATGGTTGGAGAGGTCTTGCTTCCAACCACTACTAGGTTTGAGAGTGGTAGAAATTTGAAGTATTATATTTCGAAAGCTGGTGGTTTTACAGAGAATGCCCGAAAATCTAAATCCTATGTGGTGTATGCAAATGGTGATGCTGCGCAAACCAAAGGGTTTTTAGGAATTAAAAAATATCCCAAATTATTGCCTGGAACTGAGATTGTAGTACCAGGAAAGCCTGAAAGGGAGCGTATGAATGCCGCTGCTTGGATTGGGATCGCTTCAAGTCTTGCTACTTTGGGGATTTTAATTGAGAGATTGATACAATAAGTATTAAATAAGATAAATTTAGTTTCATGAAAATTGCAGTAGTAGGTACAGGCTACGTTGGCTTGGTATCGGGTGCTTGTTTTGCAGATGTGGGTATCGAAGTTACCTGCGTGGATATTGATCAGAAAAAGATCGATAAGCTCAAGAATGGAGTCATGCCAATCTATGAACCAGGCCTGGAGGAAATAGTGGTTCGCAACTATAAAAGCGGAAGACTTCATTTCAGTACGGATCTAGGTGAGGCTATTCAAGGTGCCGAGGTGGCGTTTATTGCCGTAGGTACTCCTCCTGGAGAGGATGGGTCAGCTGATTTGAAATATGTTTTGGCAGTAGCCGATGAGATTGGTCAAAAGATGACCGATTACATTGTGGTTGCTACAAAGAGCACAGTGCCAGTCACTACAGGAGAAAAAGTTCGGGCTACGATTAAGGCTGCATTGGATAAGAGAGGGTCAGACCTTCCATTTGCGGTAGCGTCCAATCCGGAATTTTTGAAAGAAGGAGCAGCTGTAGAGGATTTTTTAAAGCCTGACAGAATTGTGATTGGTGTAGATGATGAGCGTGCTGAGAAAATCATGCAGCGGCTTTACAAGCCTTTCCAACTGAGTGGAGAGCGGATTATCTACATGGATATTCCTTCTGCAGAGATGACTAAGTATGCTGCCAATGCCATGCTTGCCACAAAGATTTCCTTTATGAATGATATTGCTAACTTATGTGAAAAAGTAGGAGCTGATGCGAATATGGTTCGGAAGGGAATTGGATCTGACCCAAGGATTGGTAATAAATTTATATATCCTGGTGTAGGGTATGGAGGCTCTTGTTTTCCCAAAGACGTAAAGGCAATCATCAAAACTGCTAAAGAATATGGATATGATCTTCGCGTCCTACAATCTGTAGAAGATGTTAATGATGATCAAAAGCATATTTTGGCTTCGAAAGTAAAATCTCATTTTGGAGAAGATCTTAGCGGAATGACCTTTGCCATGTGGGGTTTGAGTTTCAAACCAAACACGGATGATATGCGTGAATCCCCTGCAGCAGTCATTATCGATGAACTCCGAGCGGCGGGTGCAAAAGTGCGTGCCTATGACCCAAAAGCTATGGAAGAGGCAAAAGAGCACTATATTTTCGATAAAGTGACCTATTGTAATGATGCCTATGATGCCTGTGTGGATGCTGACGCCTTACTCTTGGTGACAGAATGGTCCGAGTTTAGGATACCAAGTTGGGAAGCGGTCGGTAAATTATTGAAAAACAAAGTAGTCTTTGACGGTAGGAACATCTACGATAAGAGATACTTGGCGTCATTAGGATTTACGCACTTTGGTATAGGTTCTAAATAGAAAATTCAAAATCTCCCCAAAACAAGATTGGGGAGATTTTAATTTTTATTAAATATGATCATTGCAGGAGCAGGAGGGCATGGCTTAGAAGTATATGGAGTGCTAATTTCTCAAGGTATTCCAGCCTCAGAAATTTGTTTCTACGATGAAGATAGTTCAAAAAAAATAATCCATTCCTCGGGGTCTAAAATATTGAATACTGAAAATGAGTTGAAAAAAGCATTGGAAACGAATCCTAATTATTGTTTGGGAGTAGGGTCCCCGGCTTTTAGAGAATATTTTTTAAAAAAATTTGAATTATTTGGGGGTGAACATTACGCGTTGAAAGGCACAAATAGTGTTTTAATGGGGTCAGACCAAGACTTTGATTTGATGCCATTTGGTTTCGTAGGCCCAGAGACAGTAATTGGAAAAGGTGTCTTGATTAATTCCCGTGCTAATGTGCATCATCAATGTATAGTAGGTGAATTCTCGGAGTTAGGGCCTGGGTCGATATTATTAGGAGGTGCCAAAGTAGGTAAGCACTGTAGGATAGGTGCAGGTGCAATTTTGTTACCAGGGGTCGAAGTTGGCGATAATGTGATAGTTGGAGCTGGAGCGGTGGTCACCAAAAACTTTAGGAATAATTCCATTTTGAAAGGCGTACCCGCCTCTAATCAATAGGGTTTGTGTATTTATTGAAATGTCTAAAATTAAATCCTTAATCAAAAAATATCTGATTCATTTCAGCTACTTTTACCATCATCTAGGGTACAGGATTTTTATTGCCTTTTTGCTCAGTTTCACTGTAGGGCTTTTAGATGGTCTTGGCTTAGCAATGTTTTTGCCATTACTACAAATGGTTGACGGAAGTGCTGATGTCAACCCCGAAACGCTGGGGGGGATGAGCTTTTTGATAGAGTCTATCGAGCTTTTAGGTTTTGAGTTAAATCTTTATTTAGTGCTTGGGATGCTTCTCACTCTTTTTGTATTAAAAGGGGTTATGAAGTTTATGGAGTCATATTACAACGTACTCACTCAGCAGTATTTTATCCGAAAGCTACGTTTTGACAGCTTGAGTGGCTTATCGGATTTTGACTTCAAATCCTTTGTTTTAGCCGACTCTGGCCGAATCCAAAATACTTTAAGTGCCGAGGTAGGAAGAGTTTCCAATGCTTATGCTTTTTACTTTGCTGCGGTTCAATCCGGAACTTTGGTTTTTGTTTACTTAATCCTTGCCTTTTTTACAGATCCTCAGTTTGCTTTGTTAGTTGCGGTAGGAGGTGGAGCAACCAATCTCCTGTATAACCGAGTTTATAAAAAAACAAAGGAGACTTCGAAGAAAATCACATCTGGCGGACATACCTTCCAAGGAATGTTAATCCAGAAAGTAGCTTTTTATAAATATTTAAAGGCAACAGGTTTTATTAAAACATATGAGCTGAGGTTGCGTGAAGCAGTAGATTATATTGTAAAAAGTAATAAGAAAATAGGCTTTTATAATGCTTTACTTGTAGCAGCAAGAGAGCCTATGGTCATTTTTGTGGTAGTAGTTGTAATCATTGTTCAGGTAAATGTTTTTTCCCAACAATTGGGTGTCATTATTTTGAGTTTGTTGTTTTTCTATAGGTCTCTGAACTCTTTGGTAATGATGCAGACACAATGGAATGGCTTTTTGAATTTGTCGGGCTCATTGGAAAATATGACTGCTTTCATGAAAGAACTCCAGTCACAAAAAGAATCAAACGGAGTGGTACCGTTTGAGAAGTTTGAAGATTCAATTTGCTTAGACAATGCTGGCTTCTCTTATGGTAATAAGATGGTTTTGGCTGAAATTAATTTAACAATCAGTAAAAATAAAGCTTACGCATTTGTTGGGGAAAGTGGAAGCGGAAAGTCAACTTTGGTCAATTTGATAGCCGGATTGATGCCAGTTTCAACTGGATCTATTACTGTAGACGGTGTAAACCTTGAAGAGATTGAAAAGTTAAGTTTCAAGAAGAGAATCGGATATATTGCTCAGGAACCTGTAATTTTTTCGGATACCATATTTAACAACGTAACTCAATGGTCTGAGCCAACTCCTGAAAATCAAAAAAGGTTTTGGAAAGCATTGGAACAGGCAGCAATTGCTGATTTTGTTCTATCTCTTCCTGAAAAAGAAAACGCCAATTTGGGTTCGGCCGGAATCCTGATCAGTGGTGGACAAAAGCAGCGCCTTTCGATCGCAAGAGAACTTTTCAAGGATGTCGATATTCTCATCATGGATGAAGCAACTTCAGCCTTGGATTCTGAAACAGAGAAAATAATTCAGGAAAATATTGAAAAATTAAAAGGTAAATACACACTCCTCATTGTAGCACATAGACTATCTACAATCAAGAGTGCGGATGAAGTAATCTTATTAAATCATGGACAAATAGAGAATAGGGGCGCTTTTTCCGATTTGATAAGGCGATCTGACTCTTTCCAAAAAATGGTCCAATTACAGGAGATATAAATTAAATGCTAGCAGGAAAATCCATATTAAATTTAATAATTATTCGTATTTGGAGAATAAGTAAATTTCATTATTAAAATGCACGTCAGAATATCCTTCCCCCTTTGAAATAGCTAATTTGAGAAGCATTCCCAAACTCCGAAAGACTTTTGGTGTGAAAGTTGGTGTATCGCATCATACTATGGGAAGTACAATTCCCGTCGTGGCAGTAGCACTAGGTGCTGAGGTTGTTGAAAAGCCTTTTATTCTTGATCGCTCCCTGGTGTGGCCGGATTCTTCATTTTCAATGGAACCAGAGGAGTTTGGGTTTATGGTTAAGTCAGTTCGAGAGGCTGAGGCTGCATTAGGAAAAGTGAGCTATAAAGTCAGCGAGAAAAGCAAAATAAGGAGAAGATCCCTTTCTGTGACAGCAGACATCAAAAAGGGTAAAATATTTACAGAAAGTAATATTCAAAGTATTTGACCTGGGTATGGTTCGCACCCGAAGCATTTTCATGAAGTTTTAGGAACTCAAGCTACAAGAAATTTCAAAAATAGTGAGCCTTTAACTTTGTTGTGATTTTAATTTTGGTAGATATCAGAATCTTATGATACCAGTAACGAAGCCATTTTTGCCTCCTCAGGAAGTCTATGAATCCTACCTAAAAGGTATTTGGAAAAGACAATGGCTTACAAATATGGGGCCTTTGGCTAGCGAATTAGAGATTCGAATTAGAGATCGAGAAAATTTAAAATATGCGTTATTTGTTACCAACGGAACTATAGCCCTTCAGATTGCTATCAAAGCCTTGGGATTAAAGGGGGAGATTATTACCACGCCTTTTTCATTTGTAGCAACCACTAGTAGTATTGTTTGGGAAGGCTGTAAACCGGTTTTCGTAGATATTGATCCGGATTCATTGAATATTGATCCAGATAAGATTGAAGCAGCCATCAATCAAAATACCACTGCGATTCTAGCCACGCACGTCTATGGTAATCCCTGCGATGTGGAAAGAATTGAAAAAATTGCTCAACGACATAACTTGAAAGTAATTTATGATGGGGCTCATGCATTTGGTGTGAAGATCAATGGTAAGTCAATATTTGATTACGGGGATATTTCGGTTTGTAGCCTTCATGCAACAAAACTTTACCATTCTATTGAGGGAGGATTGATTTTTACCAAAGATTCCAAGCTGGTAAAAAAAATGGAGCGAATGAGAAATTTTGGTTTTGATGGACCATCTAATTTTTCCGAATTGGGAATCAATGGAAAGAACTCAGAATTTCATGCTGCAATGGGTTTGGCAAATTTAGACTTCTTCGACTCAATCCTTGAGCAGCGAACTATGCTTTCGGATCGTTATCGTCAAAAATTGAAGGGTCTGAAAATTAAATATCCCAAGTGGTATGAAAATGCTTCCAATAATGCATCCTATTTTCCTGTCGTTTTCGATTCGGAGGAGACCATGCTCAAATGCGCTAATCAATTGAAACTGCGCGAAATATTTACTAGAAGGTATTTTTATCCCTCCCTATCCAGTATTTTGCCATATTTAGAAAATTCTGAAATGCCAATTACAGAAGAAACAGCTAAAAGGGTTCTTTGCCTTCCGCTCTATTTTGACTTAGCTATTGAGGAGGTTGATTTGATTTGTAGAATAATTTTAAGAGCACACGAAAATTAAATGATTAATAGCCATAGCAAGCAATATACTATTGGAATAAGCTGTATAGGAAGTGGCGTAGGGGAGTCAGTAATTAATTCATGTAGACTTTCTAATCTTCCACTCAAAACAATAGGCTTGGGGACAAACCCATTTGCCTATGGTGCCTATGCATGCGATGCAATGGATTATACCCCTACGATTTATGCTGCAGATTTTGTCGATGAACTGATAAAAAAATGTATTGAGCATAACATTGATTTTCTTATTCCAGGGAGAGATGATGAGGCTCATATTTACTCTCAAAATAAAACCAAATTTGATAAGCGGGGTATCGAAATTCTCGCTGCCTCTGAAGACATGATTGCCTTGTGCAGGGATAAAGAACGGATGAGTTTGGAGTTAAATCCAATCGCAGACGTTTTTGTAAAGTGTTTTCAGAAAGAAACAGTACTAGATGCCATAGCTAAAGGGGAAGTTAGCTTTCCATTGATTGCTAAGCCCAGAAGTGGCTTCGCCTCGAAAGGGGTAGAAATAATCCAAAGCGAAGGAGATTTTCATCTAATTACCGAAAATCATATCCTTCAGGAGTTGGCCGTTCCTGTAGAGGGAGATCCTAATTATGATTTTTTTTTCTCTGAAATTTCAAAAAATAGAAACCCTCAAGTTGCAGAAATTTCTATTCAATTGGTCATTGGTAAAGATGGGGAGCTACTTGGAAAGATGGCTACTTATAATAAGCTAAGTAACGGAATCCCAATTGAAATTTTGCCCTACGAAGACCCTTTGATTTGGGAGACGGTGGACCGTTTGCTTCCCGAGTTTCTTAATCGCGGTTTGGTAGGCCCTCTGAATATTCAGGGAAGAATGACAAAAAGAGGCCTTAAAGTTTTTGAAATGAATCCCCGTTTTACCGGTATTACGGGCTTGCGAGCTTTAATGGGCTTTAATGAGGTTGAAGCATGCATTAAAAGTTGGTTGAATATCGGAGATCAGCCTTCTTTTCTTGAATTTAACCCTCGCAGATTTGGTATTCGTCAGACAGCTGACCGGGTTATGGGGCTTTCAAAAAATGATAAAATCACAGAGATTTTTTCAGCAATAAATAAGGATAGATTTTCACTGCGAAAGCGAATTCTTATTACCGGAGCATCAGGGTATTTGGGACAAATCCTGGTGAAGAATCTTCTCGACCAAAACAATTTTGACCTCATTCTACTAGGTCGAGATAAAAAGAAACTAGAACGGATATTCGGAGGACTGGTTTATAAATATATTGATTTTGAGAATCTTGATCAGGGTGATTTTGATCTAGGAACTATAGATGTTGGATTGCATGCAGCATTTGCTAGACCCTATCAAGGCAATCAGGCTATTGCTGAAAGTCTTGAGCTGACAAGTAGGCTCTTTTTAAAATTGGCTGCTCATCATGTTCCTTTGATTATTAATATTTCTTCCCAAAGTGTCTATGGTAAAGAGAGTGGGGAGCATTGGACAGAGTTGAGTCCCGTTGCACCTTTAGGTGTCTATGGGCAAGCAAAGTATTCCACTGAAGTGATCCTACAGAATTTGAATAGGATTTTCCCACAGCTCAAAACAGTATCACTTAGATTGGGAACCCTTTGTGGAGGTCAGCCAGGATTGGAACCGGTTGATGTCCTGTCCAAATTGGTATTGCAGGCTGAGAGTGAGGCAAAACTACAGCTTTTCAATGGCCAGATATTGGTAGAAAGGCTAGACGTCAGAGATGCTTCAAGAGCTATTGTAAGTATTCTTCAAAAGGATCCTGGTCAACTCGATGAGCTTTATAATATCGGAGCTACTTCAGTATATTCTTTATCGGAGATTGCCGATTGGATCGCTGAAAAAGCTTCATCCAATATAATTATTGAAGACTTTAAAAATGACTTTTTCAGCGTCGGTAGGCTAGATAGCAGCAAGTTCCAATCTCAATTCCAATGGAGACCGGTTCACACCATGAGGGATACTATCGACTCTCTTTTTCAATTTTTTAATTCAACCACAATTTCTAGTAGTGTTTCATTTAAAAGAAATTAAAGACAATATTCTTTCTTTTGAAAGAGACCATGACCTTTCTGATTGGAAATATCAGGGTATGGATATTTGGCCAATTCTTAGATCCTTGGTTTTTGTAGAGTGTAGAAATGAATTGAACTCTCGACAAAATGCGGTGAAACTTGATTGGCTTAGAAAATCAAAAAGAAAACGAGTACGATCTTTTTTGAGGAAGCTAAAAGTTAAATTAGCCTTTAGGGATAAGGATTTAGGTAAGACTGAAAAGAGTGTTTCAAAAAGCCTGAAAGCAGATCCTACTCCTGCACATGCCATGTTTTTTGGCTCTTGGTATTTTAGAACCACTTTTAAGGGTCGTTTTATTAATAAGTTTTTTTTTCCATTGACTCAAATAATTGAAAATAAATTTCATCTAAGATCAATCGAAGTAGAGTATTCTACCGGCAATAAGTTCAGGTCTGAGTATAAGCAAATTAGTGATGAAATAGAATTTATTGATGCGTATGAACCGGGGTCTTACGATGAAAGTAGAATCAAGTGGTTAAAAAATGACTCTAGGTTTACAGATTTTTTTGATTCGCTTTCAAAACTTGGAGTACCTAAGGATATGGCCGATATCATGGCTCACAAGATTGAAAAGATTTATCGGGAATCTTTTCGGTTTGAGCAACTTTTTTCGAAATATCAGCCAAAGATGGCTTTTTGCTTGACTTTCTTCAATGAGCAAATGTTTGCCATGCTTTTTGCTGCTTCAAAAGCCGATGTGAAATCAATAGATGTCGGGCATGGGTTTCCATCGGATCCCGAGAATCTCATTTATAACAGGTTTGGGGATTATCCAAAAGAGGGATACAATACCTTCCCTGACTTTTTCTGGGTTTGGGATGAGCCTGTGAAAGAAGCTATGAATCAATGGGTGCAGGGCCAAGATAGGCATCAGATTTTGGTAGGTGGAAACCCATGGCTTGATTTTATTATTCCGACATTGTCACAAGAGAGTCTTTCTCCAAAAAAAGTAATCCTTTACACTCTGACGGTTAATCGCCCGGAGCATTTCATCCTTGATGCCATGAAAAAGTCTCAGGATCGATTTGAGTGGTGGGTTAGACTACACCCTGCTATATCCTTAGCAAAGGAGGAAGTAAGAGAAATGTTTGAGAAAAATGGCCTGACAAATTTCAATTTAGATGAAGCGAATCAGTTACAATTACCGTTTTTATTAAAAAATTGTGATGTTCATATATCTAGGAATTCTAGTTCTATATTCGAAAGTATTTCCATGGGAAATACACCAATTCTCATAGATGAAGAATCCATTAACTACTACTCAAGCTATATCAAAAAGGATTTGGTAAAGCTTCTTCCCCAGGAAAATGACCAGTCTCTTTTACTCGCTATTGAACAAGTAATGAATAAACCAAAAGGCAAAAATCAGAGCTCTTCAAAAAGCCTTGAGGCATTAAGTTTTCTATTTGAAAACTTCCCATCAGAATTGCCCTTAAAGGCTTTATAGTTTATGGCAGATTCAGATATCCCTTTGGTAAGTATTAGCTGTCTTACCTATAATCACGGAAAATTTTTGAAGGAAGCTCTTGACGGGTTCTTGATTCAAAAAACAGATTTTTCTTTTGAGATTTTGATCCATGATGATGCCTCGACAGATGATACCGTTCAAATTATTTTAGATTATCAAAAGAAATATCCTGATTTGATCAAACCCATTTTTCAAGAAAAGAATTTATGGTCGCAGGGTACAAGAGCCTTGTCTGCAACGTATAATTTCCCAAGGGCACAAGGAAAGTATATTGCCATGTGTGAAGGGGATGATTTTTGGACAGACCCATACAAATTACAGAAGCAAGTGGATTTCTTAGAGTGTAATCCTGAGTATGTAGCTTGTGTTCATGGCGCTCATTTTTTTGATGAGTCATTGAATTCTAGAGTCGAAACAAAATTTGAAAAAGTTAAAGAGGATTTTGATCTTGATCTTTTCAAAATTTTTCATGAATCGGGTGGAGTATATCCTTCTTGTTCCATTATGATGCGAAATACTCCTCCTTTTTACCCGAAAGAATTATTGAGATTTCCCTCAGGTGATTTGACTTTAATTGTTTTTTTGAAGATGAAAGGGAAAATCCGCTTCATGAAAGGCCTTTGGTCTACCTACCGTATTCATGCAAACGGGGTATATCAAGGTGAAAACCGTAGTATTAAAAATATTATAAAAAACAGGTACCTTATTCAGGAATATTATTCCAATCTTTCCAAAAAACTTCCAAAAAGTAGTACTCGAAGACTTCTTTTTATATTCAAAGTAAAGAATTACCTGAGTATCATGTATTTGAAGATGAAAATTCTTGTAAAACCAACTTGATCTTATGGATTTTAATCTGTTTTTAAAATACTTAGAACGAAGTAAATTTCAGGCACTTGCGATAATTATTGCTTTCGCAGTGCTTGGCGTTATTTATATCATATTTACCCCAAAGTCTTATCGGGCTGAAACGCTTTTACTTCCAGAGTCAAAAAGCTCTTCGAGTCTGGGAGGGTTGGGGCAAATTGCTTCTTCAATTCCTGGATTGGGATCATTTTCACTAGGTGCTTCGGGGTCGGATGCTATCAGGCCTTCATTATATCCAAGTATCGTTCAAAGCACACCATTTGTTCGTGAATTTGTAGATTATACTTTTTATCATCCGGATTTCAAGGATAGTGTGAATTTAATGTCTTACGGTCAGCATTATGCGCCAACTAATCTATGGTCCGTTCTGAAGAAATATACCATTGGGTTACCAGGTGAAATAATTTCAGCTGTAAGAAATATCGGAAATGAGGAAGAAAATCCTCCTTCGACAATTTTTGATAAAGTCAAAAAGGAAAATGGATTTTACAGGCCTACAGTCGGTGATTTCAAGTACCTGAATGCGATAAAAGAAATTGTATCAGTTACAGTCGATAAAAGTACGGGTATCATTCGGGTGAGTGTTCAAACCACTAATCCCGTATTGTCTGCCTATCTGACTGAATTCACAAAGAATTATCTTGTTTCTTATGTGACCAAATATCGTCAGGATAAACAAATTCAACAGGTTGATTTTCTGACAGCTAGGAATAAGGAACTTGAACAAAAATTTTTAGAAGATCAGTCGCGGTTAGCTAGCTTCAAGGAGAAAAATCTCGATATAAGAAGTCCTTATTTACAAAATCAATTGGAGAATTTATCATCTCAATATGAGCTGTCCAAGTCTTTATATTTCACTGTAAATAGCCAGCTTGAACAAGCGAAAATAAAGCTAAATGAAGAGACCCCAATTTTTGCAGAAATAGAGCCTGTGTCCATACCTGCTATCAAAAGCAAGCCTCAGACTATGCTCGTACTCTTCTTGATGGGCTCCTTGGGTGTATTGACAGCAGCTTTATTTGTATTGATCAAAATTCCTAAGCAAAAGTGATAAGGCTTTCTGCCAAGTCTGTAGAGAACCTCAAACTAGCAAGTCTCTATATTCTTTCATCTTCTATTGTTCTAAGATTTGATTTTTTATTTGGAGGAGCTAATCGATTTGTACCCTTTCGGGTACTGATGCTTCTCACACTTTTCTGGTTTTTCGCTCAATTTTTCGAACCTTTCCGACCCTCTCGAGTATCAAAAGCCACGCTTTTCTTTCTTAGCATTTTCCTGCTCTATTTCAGTTTGGCCCATTTGTATTGGGTTGATTCCATGGAAAGTTTGGGGCCATTTTTGAGAAACCAATTTCACTTTGTTTATATCCTAGCAGGATATTTTTTGACCAACTATCTGGCTAAAGGCCTATCCAAAGATCAGATCCAAACCTTGGTGAAGTTTATCATTGGACTGGTATTGACAGTTGTCTCTCTTGAGACTTCACTTAGATATTTGATGCCAACCTTAGATCTGAATTCTGAAAGCACAGATTATTTGATAGAAATCTACACCGGGGCCCAACAAGGACTCTCTTTGGATACCTTTTATTTTTTTAAGATGTCTAGCATCATGTTTTTTGACTCAAATTATGTTGGAGCTTTCTTACTCATCTTTTTTGCCTTGCACCTGTTCGTTGATTATAGATCCGACTTGAGAAGAAATATTGTCTCCGTAATATTTTTACTACTGATTTTCTTCACCCTGAGTAGGGCAGCAATTTTTGTTACAGGACTCTGGCTAGCATTTAATTTTTGGAACTCAAGGTCTTTCGTTCCAAAATGGGTTTTTGCCATCATCTGCGTGATGGCCTCCATCGTTACACTTTTTATTATTCAAGATAATGTTGCATTTACAGATGGTAGTTTCATAACCAAAATCCAAATCCTAGAGGGGCTATCTGGATTCTTTGAGCAGGATTTGCCTACTGCGCTCTTTGGACTTGGGTATGAAGTTGGAGGGTATTTATATTCTTATATGTCAGGAGGTTATGCTCATATTCATTTGGCTATTTTACTAGGTGAGTTAGGACTGATAGGCACCCTTATTTACTTTGCATATTGGTATTTTATAGGAATTCAATCCGGCTTCAAGGTTTTATATTTATTCATTCCTTTCTTTATAGTTGGGCTTAGTTTGGCGGATCCTTGGGAGGTTGGGTACTTTTGGGCCTCTGCAATCATAGCCAGGTTATAGTTATGATTAATGTCTTGATTTGTGCTTTTCAATCGGGTATAAATGAACTAGTAAGTAGTCTGCCCGAGCCAAAGGATACAGTGAATTATTTTATTTCTTGGCAAGGCGAAAATATTGCTTCACTCCCAGTCCCCCCAGGCCTAGCGAATAGGTCTGATGTCAAGCTATCAAGATTGGAAGGGAAAGGACTTTCTAGAAATAGAAACAACTGTATCAAAATCGCGAAAGAATACCAGGCAGATGGATACTTTTTGATTGCTGATGAGGATGTTGATTTCTTGGATGGATTTGAAAATCAAATAAAAAATGCTTTTGCGACTCACTCTGAAGCTGACCTTTTATGTTTTCAAGTAAAGTCAAAAGAAGAGAATCATCCATTTAAGAATTATCCTCTTAAAAGTCATCCGGTTTCATTAAAATCAATCGATAGGATTTCATCTATAGAGATCGCTGGAAAAATGGAGGTCTTGGATCAAGTCCGATTTGATGAGCGACTTGGTTTAGGTGCCGACTTTCCCTCAGGAGAAGAAACAGCGTTTTTAGCTGATTGTATCAGATCAGGAAAAAGAATAATCTATTGCCCGGTAGCCATTGTCAGCCACCCTTTTGAGACTTCTGGAAAAAGACGGGTAAATACGTTTTCTGATCAAGCTCTACAATTAGTAGGTGGGCGCTCCTACAGAATTTACGGCCCCAAAATATCCCAAGTCTTTTTTTTCTACTCAGCAATCAAAAATTTCGGGAAGTATAGGGATACTAGGTCTTTTTTTTCCTACTTAAAGCAGCTTCATCTAGGTGTCAGGAAGTTTAAAAACCTAAAAAATGGCTAAAGTTTCAGTCATTATTCCTAGCTATGGGAGGCCAGAATTTCTTCAAAAGTCTATCCAAAGTGTGCTTAGTCAATCTTTTCAAGATTGGGAATTGATTGTTGTAGATGACAATGGGGTTGGCAGTGTTTCTCAAGTTCAAACCCAAACTTTATTAAATGAATATAGAGATGATCCTAGGATTCACTACCACATACAAGAGGAAAATAGGGGAGGCTCAGCTGCTAGAAATATTGGGTGGAAATCCGCGAGTGGAGAATTCATTTGTTTCTTGGATAATGATGATGAGTTTTATCCGGAAAAACTCACAGCTCAAGTGCAATCATTAGAAAGGACTGGTTTAAAAATGACCGTTTGCAGGTTTGACTCCTTCAAAAACGGTAAAAAGGTTCGGACCTCACCCAAAGTACCTGAGATGGATAGTTATTTAATTCCTTTCGCTTTGGGTAAAATTAATTTTGCTTCGGGATCAACGCTCATGATTTCCAAATCGCTACTGGAAAAAGTAGATGGGTATGACGAGACTTTTCGTCGGAAGCAAGACGTTGAATTGATGATAAGGTTATTAGTGCAGGAGAGCCTGCATGTGGATGATCAGATTTTGGTTCGTTTGAACATAGATGATCGTGCCAATATTCCTTCGGTGGAAAACTTCAAAAAGTTTCAAAATCTCTTCAACTTAAAATTCAATAGCCTATTCGAAACTTTTCCTCAAAAAGCCCAACAGGAGATTAAGCAGTATGAGATAACAGAATTAGCGAAGGTGGCACTTTGGAACAAAGATTGGAAGCTGTTTCTAAGACTTTATTTTACAGGAGGACTCAATTTCACCACTCAGTTCAATTTAGGGACAGACTTGGTCCAGAAATTTGTAACTTATTATTTGAAATGAAATTCCAAGAAATACCAATAGGCAAGGCAAAGCTGAGTTTTACTTTTGTCCTATTGTTTGTTTTTAATTTTCTCTCAGCACAAGACTTGGCCAGTGTCAGAAAAAGGCTGACTGAAATGGGAGCTTATAAATCTGTCCTTAGATATGAGGATAAGAATTGGTCTTACCAAACCTTCAAAAAGAAAATCAATGACTCTAATGGGGCTTTTTTAAGAACCAATCCCCGACCTACCTCAGCGGATATTAAAAAGGATTTACTTCAAGAGGTGTTTTATTTTTTGAGAATGCAGTTTGAGGGGATGGAAACTATCGAGCTCAATGAGATTAAAGAGCGATTGTACAAGACTTTGGCCTGGTGGGTGATTGATAAGCCACAATTCCGGTGGACGGATAGTGCCTTAGATCAACCAAGGTATCTGGGCACCATTTTGATTCTACTTTATGATACCATGCAAGCGGATTTAGCCGATCCAAAATATGCTCCAAGGATTAAGCGAATTCAAGAAGAGTCAGCTAATTATCTCCGGTACACCTGGAATTTTGGAAAAGCGGAGGATCGTTTTCTCAATTTGGGTGATGACTTGAATGAGGATGTTCAGAGAATGGGAAATGTAGGGTATAGACTTTACGCTATGACTGCTATTTCGGCTTCTTTAGATCGTGAGGATTTGATGGGGGCTGTCTCAAAAATTGCAAAGAATCAGATTCAATTTCATATCAATACCGGGCAAAGCCATCCGATCGCTTTAATGCCTGATTTTGCTTTGCATCAGCATAATTATGGAGGAGGTCAAATGTACAATCTTGGTTATGGACTAGATTGGTTTAACGATTTTGTTGCTTATGCCTACTATGTAAAAGATTCCAAGTGGGCTTTGGAAAAGGATCAACTGAAACTAATTTCTGGGTTTTTAGAAAAAGGTATTTATCCCTTTTTCCTCGAAAATAGTCAACTGGTCCAACAGGCGCTTGGGCGACATAACCAAGTGAAGTCAACCTGGATCAAATTTCCTGAAAGCAGAGCTAAGCTGCTGAGAAGCTTTTTTTCAGAGAGTTCTGCTGAAAGAAAGGCAATAGATCGAGTCCTATCAGATTTGGATTTTAAGAAAAATACTGGTTTCCACAGTTTTTACAGCTCGGATTTTCTAATAGCAGACCTGCTTAAATATACAGCCTCTATCAGATTAGTATCTGATAGAACATCAGGTCAGGAAAGCGGTGATCAAGGACAAAGAAATGGAATGCAAAACTTTTTCAGTTCTGACGGAAGTTTTATCCATTATAAGCCTGGCTTTGATGAAGCGAAGGGTGCTTGGGATTGGCGAAAAGTGCCAGGGACTACAGCTGCTCTTATCGACTATCCACTACCTGTAGTGCCTTATGGAAAAAACTATTCAGGTTTTTCCAGCTATGCAGGTGTCTTGAAAACAGAGAAAGGCGCTCTTATTGCAGGCAACTTGCGCAGAAAGAGTGGAAGCTATGAATTAGAGATGGTGAAGTCATATCTTTTGCTCCAAGATGTTGTGTTTTTCTGGGGGTTCGGATTAAAGTATGAGGACAAACATGAAGTCCATACCACTGTAACCCAAGAATCTCTTCGTGAAAATGCATTGTTTTTAAATGGTAGCGAAAAGTTATCACTTGGCTTGGGCTTTGAAAAGCTTATGGCAGCAGATATTCCCATTGGAGTTTGGAATGACGACACGGGCTACATTATCTTTCCTGTGGAGGAAAAAGATATTCAAGTAAGTTTGGCGGCCAAGTCAACAAATACGAAGTGGGAGCAGCTAGATCAACGAAATAAGCCTGAAAATAATGAAATACCGCTTTTGACGATCAGTGTTAAGCATGCTGAAAATGCAACAATGTACAGCGACTCTTATTTTTATATGATGATCCCAGAGATTAGTAAGGAGGAATTTATTCAATTATACAATGAGGGTGCAGTAGATTTTCCATCTTTGGGAATTGAGCAGTTTACGTATTCAGGATCTAAATTTTCGCTTGTCCATGATTCCTCTGCTTGGTTTGTCAACTTCAGAAAAGCTGCTAAATCTGAGTTTACTATTTCTGATTATAAATTTTCTGTTTCAGGGCTTATTGGAGGAGCCTTCCAATTCAAAGATGAAAATTTAAACCTTAATATCACCCAAATGGAGAAAAGGGGAAATATTGGTCAGGGCTTCTTGATTACAATTGATAATTTTGGTCCAATTAATCTATCTTCGCCTTCAGTCCTGTCACAACCGATAAAAGTTCAGAATTCGCAATCGGGAATTCAAATATCAGGAAATACCGAAACCAAAAATCCACTAGACTTTGGTTCAACTTTCCGTTTTGACATACCTTTAAAATCCCAACAATAACTTTTGAAATTTTCCGTCCTTATCTCGATCTATTTTCGAGAAAAACCCGAAAATCTGCGATTAGCTTTTCAAAGTCTAGTCGATCAGACTCTTCAAGCAGATGAGATCATTTTAGTCAAAGATGGTCCTTTGACTCCTGAGTTAGATGAAATGATCAATAGATTTCAGGATTTATTGCCGTTGAAGCTCATTGTCTTACCTGAAAACAAGAGCTTAGGTTATGCCTTAAATGAGGGACTAAAGCACTGTTCGTTTGAATGGGTAGCAAGAATGGATACAGATGATATCTGTCATCCGGAGCGCTTTGAAAAGCAGGTGGCTTTTGTAAAAGCAAATCCTGATATTGACTTGATTGGGGCAAATATTACCGAGTTTATAGAA
>JABXHZ010000020.1 GCA_013373335.1 Cyclobacteriaceae bacterium
ATCAGCCATGGTTCGGATTCCCAATGCCTCTCATGGTCTGGTGAATAGACCAAGCATGTTGATGAGCAAGAGTGCTTCTATTTTGAGCTGGTTCAATCATTATCGAGACAAAGAATAGAACCCCACCCCATACAACTATGAAGAAAGCTATTTTCCTTTCGCTTATTTCTCTTTTCGTACTACAAGCCAGTTTGGCACAAGAGAAAGTATTCCCCATTATCGAAGGTTATGGAGCTATTGAGGTTATTCCTTTTGAAGTGGAAAAGGTAGACACCTCTATTTCTTATAAAATCCTCACAGAAATGTATTACTCTTCTGATAAAAAAGATGAGGTATATGGACTCTTGGATTATTCCGCACGAATGGTCAATGCCTTTGCCTATGCGGGGATTCCATCTGAAAAAGTCGATATGGCAATGGTAATCTTTAGCGGAGCTATGTTCACAGTGCTTTCGCATGAAGAATATCAAAAACGCTTTGGAATGGACAACCCAAATTTGGAAGTGATCCAAAAGCTTACCGAGGCTGGGGTAAAAATCTATGTATGTGGTCAATCCATGATGAAACAAAACCTAACTCCAGAACTCATCCAACCGGGGTTGACCATTGCGTCTTCTAGAATTGTTGCAACTGCAGAATTGCTTCACAAGGGATATTTATTAATGAACTAGCTTCCTGTTTTCATGACCAATTATTCTCACATTTTAATAGGCCTACTTTGTTTTGGAATTGCGTTGAGCTATTCTCGATCAGGTTTAGCCCAAAGTCAAGAGAAGGATATAGCTGCAATAATGGCTCAACGAGAGGCTTCCAATCAAGCCTTACGTGCTTTTGATGAGGAATTAAATGCGACTTTTTTAACAGATGATGTACTGATCACGACGGGTGCCGGAACTTTAATTTCAGGAAAAGAAGCATTGATGGGCTATATCCAAGAAATACCCGGTCCAAGGATGTATTGGGTCCGGACTCCAGATGAAATCATTGTCAATCCAGAAACTCAACTTGCTTGGGAAAGCGGAACCTGGAAAGGGTATTTTGAAGATTCAGATGATCCTGTTGTGGGTGGTAATTATGCAGCTCAATGGACCAAGAAGTCGGGAACTTGGCTGATTCAATCTCAACTGTTTGTGACCTTACCCAAATGATCTGATGAAAAAGAAAAAAACTCCTTGGTGGGGAAATTTTAAAGACTTCTTCCTGCTTTTCTTGGCAGTATTCTGTGGATTTCTTGCCGACAATTACAGGGAGTCTTTAAGCAACAAAACCATTGAAAAGGAATTTTTGCTTTCCCTAGTTGAAGACCTAAAATCAGATACAGCAAATCTGAATAATTACATCACTTTTAAAAAAGTGAAAGGACACCTGATGGATTCCCTGGCGTCGATGCTAGTCACCGATAATCATGACCTTTGGGGAAATCAGATCTATTACTTAGCCCGTCAAGTTTTCAATGAAAGCCCATTTGTTTATTCGGATGGAACCATTCAGCAACTAAAAAATGCCGGGAGCCTCCGCTTGATCAAAAAACGAGTCATTGTAGAAGATTTACTCAAATATGAGAAACAGGTAAAAGTTCTAATCGATTGGGAGGAGAATGAAAATCTTACCAAATCCACTTTTCGGGAAATGGGCGGAAGGGTCTTTAACTCTCAAGCCTTAAATGCCACAATGAATGAGGAAATGAATTTCGTGATCCCAACGGATAATCCTCAATTGATTACCGATGATTTCCAAACGCTTAATGAGATGGCATTCCAAGTCCATTATTTATCAAAAATGTGTTTTGGAAACAGTATGAGGGCTACTTCACTTCGGGCAAATGCTATCAATTTATTGGAATTGATACAGTCAGAATATCAACTGGACTAGGATGATAGAACCCATAAAAACCAAAAATCAAGAGGAAGAAAAAACATTTCCCACTTCCAAAAAACTTAGAAATTGGAGTTCCTATTTTAAGGAATTCCTCATGCTCTTCTTGGCAATCATTTTAGGTTTTTTTGTGGAAAATCAAAGGGAATCCTACGTTGAGCAAAGAAGCGCAGATGTACTGGCTCAGTCTATTATGGAGGATTTGGATCAGGACCGGGAATCTTTGAAGGAAGCCATCGGATATCTCGAAGAAAAGGATAGAAAAATTGTCGAATATATCGAGATGCTACATGGACCGCCCAGCTCATGGGATACCTTGAAGATTTACCAGTACATGACCAAGGTATTTTCCACCTTTCCGTTTTCCTCCACTGATGGTACCTATAGCCAAATGAAATCCTCGGGGACGCTGAGATATTTTGACCAATCCCTCGTGAATCAAATGAATGCCTATGACAAGCAAATGAAGAAAACTGTTTTTCGAGATGGATTGGTCGAACGCGCAGAATGGGAATTGGTGCCTCTGGCAGCTACAATATTGAATTTTGAAGTCACAGGGGAAATGCGGTTTGGAAGACCTCCTACAAAAGAAATGTACCTGAAACTAAAGGATCAAGAAACGCTTGATTTATTCATCAACAAAATCATGGTCGTCCGAACCATGTGCGGCAGGTCTTTAGAGGAATATAAAATACAACTTGATCTAGCGGAGAAACTTGCCTCATCATTGGAATCTCGGTGATTTCGCAGAAAATACTGATATTGAAATCCTTACAATAAAATTGAACATGATTAACCTTACCATAAACGGAAAAGAATACTCCGTGGAAGCACCTGCAGGAATGCCTCTGCTTTGGGTTATCCGCGAGCAATGTGAATTGACTGGGACCAAATTTGGATGTGGAATTGCCCAATGCGGAGCCTGCACCGTACATGTGGACGGAAAGCCTATCCGCTCTTGCATTACTCCCGCCACCTCCGTGGAAGGAAAAAATATTACCACGATCGAGGGCATTGCTCCTGATGAAAATACCTTACACATCGTCCAACAAGCTTGGATAGAAGAGCAAACTCCCCAATGTGGCTACTGCCAATCCGGGCAAATCATGTCTGCAGTAGCCCTGCTGAATGAAAATCCTGCCCCTTCCGACGAGGAAATCGAGCAGGCTATGTCCGGAAATATCTGCCGCTGTGGGATGTATGGTCGAATCAAATCTGCAATCAAACGCGCCTCAGCAGCACTTCAAGCCTCCACCTCTAATCCCCAGTTGCAATGAAAAAGTGGACAAGAAGAGCCTTTATTGGTACGGGAATATTAGCAAGCGGAGCCTTGGTCATCGGAGTGGCTATCCGTCCTGGAAACCGATCCTCAAAAGTGGCTGGTTTAATCGCTGAAGAGGGAGAAACGGTGATGAATATCTGGCTAAAAATCTCCCCGGATAATACGGTTACCGTCATCATTCCTCATGCGGAAATGGGACAGGGTGTACATACTACTTTGGCAATGATGCTTGCAGATGAACTGGATGCTGATTGGTCTAAGGTGAAATTTATGGAAGCCCCTGCAGATAAGGAATATGCTAACTATGTTGTCGCCAAGGGCTTTATTGCTGGAAATAAGACTTTCCCTAAATTTTTGGAAGAAACCATTGATGGTGTTTTTCTAACGGCAGTGAAAACCATGAATTTCCAAATCACAGGGGGTAGTGCCTCTGTGAGATTTACAGGTCAACAGGGAATGCGAATCGCCGGAGCTGCTGCCAAGGCTATGCTGCTACAGGCTGCTGCAGATACTTGGAAAGTGCCAGTAGAAGAACTCAAAGCTGAAAAAAGCACCATTTCTCATACTGCAAGTAATCAAACCGCAACTTATGCTGAATTGGCCCCTGCCGCGGCCAAAGTAAAGGCTCCCAAACAACCTAAACTGAAAAGCCGAGATGAGTTCACCCTCATGGGTACTTCCCCAGCCAGATTAGATATTCCTGCCAAAGTTACCGGGCAAGCTAAATTTGGTATGGACGTGATCGTCCCCAACATGAAATATGCTTCCATCAAGGCCGCCCCAGTATTCGGAGCAAAGGTAAAATCAGTGGATACTTCCATCCCTTCAGACAGTGAAGGAGTGTTGAAAGTTCTGAATCTGGAAAATGCTGTAGCTGTGATTGCTGAAGGTTATTGGCAAGCAAAAAGCACCTTAGACCGTCTTGCTATCAAATTTGAATCCACAGAAAATGATGGTAAAAGCCAAGAGGATATTTTCAATGGATATAGATTGGCTATGGATAAGGCTCTGGAAGAAGAAAGCCTCAGTGAACATTATCAATCCGGAGATGCGCATTCAGCACTTTCACGCGCTGAGACCGTTGTGGAAGCCGAATACCAACTCCCTTTTCTGGCGCATGCCACCATGGAGCCGATGAATTGTACTGCATGGGTTCATAATGGAAAATGCGAAATCTGGTGCGGAAGCCAAAATCCCTTAGGTGTGAAAGCCGCTGTAGCGGAACTTTTGGACATTTCTCTAGACCAAGTCACTGTGCACAATCAGCTTTTGGGGGGAGGCTTTGGAAGAAGGTCTGAGACAGATGTGATCATACAGGCCGTTGCAATAGCCAAGGAAGTCGATTTCCCAGTAAAATTGATTTGGTCGCGGGAGGAAGACACCCAGCATGACGTATACCGTGAGGCAACGATCAGCCGTATGAAAGCCGGCTTGGATCAGTCCGGAAACCCGGTGGCATATTCTCACCAGTTTTTGTTTAAACACCATCCACCAGAAGCAGCGGATTTACCATACGCTGTTCCAAATCAATTAATTCAGTTTACGAGTCCAAGCTCTTTTGTTCCATGGGGCAATTGGCGAAGCGTGGACCATTCTGTCCACGGGTTTTTGACCGAATCCTTTATTGACGAATTGGCTTTTGCAGCCAAGAAAGATCCTTTAGCTTTCAGAAAAAGCCTAACTCAGGATAAGCCAAGATTTCAGAAAGTTCTTGACCTAATTCAAGAAAAATCTGATTGGGACTCGCCTTTGCCTGCCAATTGGGGAAGAGGGATCGCCATTGCCCAATCCTTCGGATCTATTGTAGCTGAAGTAGCCGAAGTGGAAGTCAATGTCGAAGGAAAAGTCAAAGTACATCGGGTAGTCTGTGTTGCAGACCCTGGTTTTGCCATCCATCCAGACGGGTTTTCTGCACAAATGGAAAGTGGAATCATCTATGGATTGGCAGCAGCGATGACCGGAGAAATCTCCATTGAAAATGGAGCGGTAACCCAGAGCAATTTCCACGATTATCAGGTCACCCGAATGAATGAAGCTCCTAAAATCGAAACCTACATCATCAATTCTGGAAATCCTCCCGGGGGTGCGGGCGAACCGAGCACACCAGTAATTGCACCTGCAGTAACGAATGCGATATTCAATGCAACCGGGGTTCGAATCCGTCGGCTGCCGATTTCAAAAACCGATTTGCGGGTTTCTATCCGGCAGACGACCTAAATAAACATGATCTCCCTATTCCGAAAAATCCGTCAAAAGCTTCTTCAGCAAAATCGAATCACTAGATACCTAGCCTATGCCCTAGGGGAAATACTATTGGTGATGGTAGGGATTTTACTGGCACTTCAGGTCAACAATTGGAATGAATACCAAAAGGAGCGAAAACTGGAACAAGTTTTCCTAAAAAAACTGACGAAAGACCTGACCGATGATATCGTATTACTGGAAGGAATTATTCAGGAAGACTCGCTGATGTTCATTCGCCTTTCCCAAATGTCCGATGATATTTTGGAAGCAAATGATATTTCCGAAGTTGATATACGGGATAATGCACTCTTTAAGGCGAACCTGTTTTACCCAAATAAGATCGCACTAGATAATATTACAGCCTCTGGACAAATCGGATTGATTCGTAATGATTCCTTGATCAACAATCTTAGGGAATACTATCGATCCATAAAAATTTTCAATGAAGGAATCGATCAATCCCTAAAAAACTATAGCCGGGATATAGAAAATTTTGTCGTTGGATTCGACCATAGAAGAGAGCATCCTTCCTTGCCCAAAAAGACTTTAGAAGAATATAGAGAAAATCCTTTCTTCCTCAATTCCTTATATTTTAAGAATGGACTGTTGAAATTTCAGAAAGCCAACTACCAGTCCTTACGAAAAAAGGCAAGGGAAATTAGGGATTTGGCACAGTCGGAAATAAAAGCTTCCCTGAATAATTAATGCTGAATGATGATGAAAAAGCTGCTTTTCCTTTTCCTTATTATTTACAGCCATATCGGATTCGCACAAGAATCAATAATCAAAACCTATTCCTATTCGGAGTTTTTCAGATTGGTGGAAAATGAACCGGATTCGGTCTTTGAGCTAAAAAATGCCATCATAAAGATGGATTTGGAGGTTGATCAAGCGCATACCTTTGCCGGGGATACCGGATCAACCAAAAATTATACACGTAAGGACTCCATAACCCTCACCAAAGAGATCAGACTTGAAAATGTTTTCTTTAATTCTTGGGGAATTGTTCAAGACAGTAGTATTCTATCTATAAGTCTTTACAAAATTCGGTTTTTAAAACCCGTAATCGTCAAAAATTCTTCATTGGGAGATGTCGACCGCTGTAGTTTTTTTGATGAGCTTCGAGTTTCCTTTGATGAGAATTTCTCAGGCATCTTTATGAAGGCTAAGGAATTGGAAAAGCAAAATTTTGCATATACCTCCATTGAAAATTCCTTATTCAAAAAGGGGATATTCTATAATACAGACAAAGCTGATCTATCAGATTTACAATGGGGCCTAATTTCTTGTGAAGTTTTGAATTCTTCGAAAGACTTCATTGGCTCAGTATTTCAGGTTGAAAATCAATTCAATCTCTGGATAACCAACACCAAGTTTAGAGGATCAGGAGAAGAGGTTTTGATTAACATTTCTTCTGTTCAGAGACTTGACTTTGACAAAAACAGCTTTGAAAATGTCAACCCAATCATCTTACTTGGAAGCAATGGTAAGGTAAACCGAATGAACTTTAGTGAAAACCAATTTGACACAAGGGTAAAAATTAGCCTCGGTCAGTTGGAAGATGATTCCACAATCGATTGGAATCAATTTTCTTCCGGACTTATTAATTATTTTTCTTATCAAACCTGGTTTGCTTACCTCAATTATTATCAGCTAGATTCCATAGCAACTTTTAAACAAGACCCAGATATATATTCTGAAAAAAATTTAGCCTATTATCAGAACACTGCCAGAATAGAAAACTCGAAAGTGTACAGGGGGGAGATGAAACTACTGGGTAAGCTTTATTCACTTTATCAGCAACAGCACGATACAGAATATGCAAACGGGACTTATGTTGAAATGAAAAATCTGGAAACATCCAGATTGGCTTATCTCTATCGTGTCAACCCTTCCTTTGAGACTTTTTTTACCTGGAAGATCAACCAATTTCTCAAGGTATTCTCTGAATACGGAACCAAACCCTCCAAGGCAATCGTATTCTCTGTCTATGTGATTTTTGCCTTTGCCCTGATTTACCTATTCTTCCCCAATTCCTGGGATGCCCATGGCAAAAACCGAATCGTGGATCGCTATCGCTTTTTCTTCAAATACCTCCAGCGGAATGCCGGCGTACATGAGGTCTATCTGGAAGAAAAACAAAAGGATTTACTGGCTTATGAGGAATTCAGATCCATGATTTCGGATTCCGAGAAGTCCGTCCCCCGATTTTTCTCAGCAACTGCGCTCCCCCTCTATCGATGGGCGATCTCAGGCACCCAATTGAGCGCGAAAATTTTAAGCAAAATCGATATTCTAAAAGGTACCTGGGAGGAACTACCTCCTGCACAAAAAGCCTGGAAGTCTTTTCTCTTGACTGGGGCATTTCTGGTGGCGTTACTCTATGACTTTTTAATCAAAGTCCTCAATGCACTCATGCTCTCCATCAACACCTTTACCACCTTGGGTTTTGGAGAGATTCCCATCAAAGGATTGCCAAGATACCTTGCAATTATCCAGGGATTTATCGGCTGGTTTATGCTGACAATATTCTCTGTTTCCCTTATTTCTCAATTGCTGAACTGATATGATCTCCCTTTTCAGAAAAATCCGACAAAAACTCCTTTCCCAAAATCGAATCACGCGATACTTGGCTTATGCTCTAGGGGAAATATTGTTGGTAGTCATCGGAATTTTGATTGCGCTGCAAATCAATACCTGGAACCAGCAACGAATTGAAAATGAGGAGGAATTGGAAATCCTTTCTGGGCTAAAAGAAGAATTTGAAAATAATCTGGAGGAAATAAACTATAGTATCAATATTAACAAAAAAGTAACAGAGGACTGCTTGCAGCTCACTCAGATAATTCGATCTAATTCTATCGAAAATAATGCTGAACTTATAGATGATCTACTGGTGAAGATAGGCACATTCAATTCCTTTGATGCGCAAACAGGAGTTGCAAGCGAAATAGTCAATTCCGGGAAATTAAATCTTCTGAAAAATGACGCCCTACGCACTCAAATAGTAAACTGGCTGACGCTCTTAGTTGATCAGGAGGAGGATATTCTTTTTAGATCAGACAACTATACCATGAATTTAATGCCATTTCTCATGAAGCGCTTTCCATTAGCAAATGGTGAACTCACCAAAAAACTCCCCTATGACAAGAAAGATTATCTTCAAACCTACCCAGATAAATCTCCTTTCAAGACCAAGCTCGCCAAAGCGGATTATTTAGAATTTGAAAATCAAATCTGGCATCACAAGCATAACAATGATTACGTTTCAGTCAACGAATTGAACATCAAAGATTTTATCAACCTCACGCTCAAAATGATTGAGGATGAATTGAATAGAAAAAAATAAAATGATCTCATTTTTCCGAAAAATCCGCCAAAAACTCCTTCAAGAAAACCGGGGCACTCGATATTTAATCTATGCCTTGGGAGAGGTCTTGCTGGTCGTGATCGGGATTCTGATTGCCTTGCAAGTGAATAACTGGAATGAGGACAGAAAGCTGGAAAAAGTATCAGACCAAACCCTCCAAAGCCTTGAAGAAGAAATTAACGAGGCCCGGTCGAATCTTGAAAAAATCATTTCCTTCAATGAACGTATTTCTGAATTATCTAACCATTTCTTGTCAGGAGAGCTGACAATGGATTCGCTGGAAAAGGACCCAACTCAAATTTTCCTTTTGACGACTTACGCATCCAGTACTTTAAATTTTTCTATTACCGAGCAAGAGCTAAGTTCCGAAAGAACTATCCTAAGAAGGCAAAGCCTAAATGAAAAACTACGTATTTCGCTGCAGGATTACCTGATGATGGGAGATCTCGAAGATTTGCTTAGAAATTTCTGGAATAATGAAGTGCTACCTTACTTTATCGAAAAGAAAATGATGGTAGTGTACAATCGGTTTTTGAAAAAAGAGGCAATCAGCAAGGAGGATATTCAGGATATTGTATATGAGGATAAATTTGTCAATCTAGTGGCCACTACTAATTCGATGAATTTTCAATTTCTTTTTTTATTAAAAAAACTCGATCAAGACTTAGAGGAGGCATTGGTATTAATCAGAGAAGAAGAACATGATTAGCCTTTTTAGAAAAATCCGTCAAAAACTCCTTTCCCAAAATCGGGTCACCCGATTCCTGATTAATAGCTTAGTAGAAATCCCTTTATTTATGATTAGGATAGTAATTCCACTTCGAGTAAACAGCCGGAAGCTAAAAAAACAAAAGGCTTCTCGACTGGAAAACCTACAACAGAATTTTAAAGGCATATGGGGGAAAACTCAAAATAGTTTTGATTCTCCTGATGCTAGAACTGAATTTTTCCTCATGTTAAAACAGGAGCCAAATGCTTAGAACTTCTTTAGTTTTCTTCATTTCATTATCAATTTTGGTTGTTTCAAAAACTTTCGGCCAAAATCAGGTTTTTATACTCACTCCAGATAAGCTAGAAAAAGACAACTTAAATCTCCCGGATATTACGAATTGGAAATTCAAAAAAGGAAACGATTCCCTTTGGTCTGACCCGAGTTTCGATGATTCTTCCTGGACTTCTTTAGATTCATCAGATATTGCAAATTTAAAACCAGATGATTCTGGTTTCTTCGAAGGATGGTTCAGATTTAAATTCAAATTTGAAGGCGAATTTGAAGATTTGCCCTCCTTTTTAGTCAGTAGTAATACTGCTGCCCAGGATATCTTCCTTAATGGTCATTTAGCAGCAAGCCTCGGAAATACCGGAAGAAATGGTGAACCCTGGAAAGCTCACTTGCGCAATGAGACTATCCCTCAATTCATTCCAATTGAAGTTAACAAAGAGTATTTGATTGCCATTCATTTTATCGATTTTATAGATCCTGGTCCATTATCTAGCACTGAATACAACATTTTAGGTCAATCAAGTTTCCTGACATTAACCACTTTTCAAGTTCTAGAAACTAGAGTTGAGATGGATATGGCGGCATTCGGTTTTTTCGGAGTGGGGCTATCCATTATATCCCTACTTGCCTTCCTGTTTTTTGGTTTATTTTTTATGAACCCGAAGCAAAGTCACTTGATCCTTATCGCTCTAGTAACTACCTGTATAGGCTTTATTCCTTTAAGTTTATTTCTTCAATATCAATTTGAGAGTCTAGCATTTCCTACCTGGATTGTGGGGGGAATCATATATTTCGGGTTTATAGGATTATTTAGTTTTACACCTCTTTTAATATCCTCTATCTTTTTAGGAAAAATACCCAAATGGCTTAAGGCTCTAACTTCCATCTTGGCACTTCTAAACATTTTATCTCTTTATTTTGGGTTTATTCATTTCATCACAATTAATATTGCTATCGCTATTTTTTTGATAGGCTATTTCATTTTTACCTCCAGAAAGAATTTGAAAAGCTCCAAGTGGATCGTGCTAGCGGGAATAGTTTTTTTCCTTCTGCTTCTAACTTTTTATTTAATTGGAAATTGGATCGAACTCGAGTTAATCATCAATTATAGAAATTTCTTTGTACTGTTTATTGTGATAAGCTTCCCAATTTCCCTATTGATTTATGTGGCATTTTGGCTCAAAGAAAGTTTGGTGAAAGAAAGACAGAATGCAATAGAGCTTTTGAAAGTCACGAATGAAAAAAAAGAAATTCTGGAAAAGCAAAATGTCTTACTTGAAGCCCAGGTTGAAGAAAGAACAAAAGATTTAAACCAGTCCCTCAAAAACCTTAAATCCACCCAAGCCCAACTTATCCAATCCGAGAAGATGGCCTCTCTTGGAGAACTGACTGCAGGTATTGCCCATGAGATTCAAAACCCCCTCAATTTTGTAAACAATTTTTCTGAAGTCAGTGAAGAGCTCTTAGACGAAATGAATGAGGAAATTGAAAAAGGTGATCTGGATGAAGTTAAATTCATTGCTGCAGATCTGAAAGAAAACCTTTCCAAAATCAACCATCATGGCAAGCGGGCGGATGCCATTGTCAAAGGTATGCTGGAACATAGCCGGGCAAACAAAGGGGAAAAAGCTCCAACTGATTTAAATGCGCTAGTGGATGAATTTGTGCGGCTTTCGTATCATGGACTTCGAGCCAAAGACAAGGACTTTAATGCCGATTTTAAATTGGAGCTTGATCCTGATCTTCCAAGAGTAAATTTAGTGGCTTCAGATATAGGTCGTGTGATTTTAAACTTGGTCAACAATGCCTTCTATGCGATCAATGAAAAAGCAAAATTGGGCATCGAAGACTACAGACCAGAGGTAATTGTCAGCACTAATAAAATTGAAAATGAAGTCGAAATTTCAGTAAAAGACAATGGTTCTGGTATCCCCAACTCCATCAAGGATAAAATACTCCAACCTTTCTTTACCACCAAGCCGACAGGGTCTGGGACAGGATTGGGATTATCCTTATCTTATGATATTGTCAAAGCACATGGAGGGGAATTGAAGGTAGAGAGCAAAGAGGGTTCAGGCACTACATTTAGCATCCTTCTAAAGACTAATTCAAAATGATCTCACTTTTTCGAAAAATCCTCCAAAAGTATGAAACGTATCTACAACGTTCTTAAAGAAAAATGGCCGGAATATATCCTTGAGATTCTGGTGATTACCATCGGTATTTTGGGGGCCTTTGCGCTGAATAATTGGAATGAAAATCGAAAAGAGACCTCCTCAAGGAAGGAAATGCTCAATTCATATCGAAATGAGCTAACCGACAATATTGCTTTCTTAGAGGACCGAATTACTGCCAAAAATGAACCGATATTGAACCGCCTGGAGGCATTCATACAGTCGAATATCGGAATGGAAAAGGATGATGCTGGAAGATGCATCGTGGATGTCTTATCTTTTCCCCCTTCGGTACCTGAGATATCTGTACTGAATGAATTACTAAACTCGAACCTTTTTAAAAATCAATTGGAGATCCTTGATCCATCTAGGAAACTAAAGCTAACAGTCAATCAGCTCGAAAATTCTGAAGATTTTCTAAATCAAAATTGGGTGAGTGAAGTCAGTCCATTTATAAATCAAAACAACCTAAATGTGATCAGCTACTCAGTTTTGCGGGATCTTCCTTATAGTTTGACAGTTGAGCAGCTAGAAACAGTAAACTCTCCACAGTTCAAAAATCTAGCAGTTAACAAATTCTTCCTATTGTCCGACTGGATCGCGGTTCAAAAAACAGCCTTAGGTCAAATGAAGAAAATTTTAGAATTGGTAGAAGAAGAACTCGTGAAATGAAAAGAATCCTCTCTATACTCAAAGAAAAATGGCCAGAATATATCTTGGAGATTCTGGTGATTACGATTGGTATTTTAGGAGCTTTCGCACTAAACAACTGGAATGAAGCCCGAATAGCCTCTGAGTTTGAGGAAGAGATTCTTTCTCTGATCGATAAAAACCTGGAACAGGATGCTGTTCTTTTGTCCGAAGAGCTATCTAAAGCTAAACAAGCTATTGAATTGACCGATCTCCTCCTTGAACAGGCAAATATTAATCCCTTAAATGATAGTCTTAATTTTTGGATGGGGAAAATAATTTCTTTCGAAAGATTTAAATCTCAATCAAGCGCCTTTGAAGTTCTGAAATCAAAAGGGATTGAATCTATCAGTAATAAAAATCTGCAATTGTCCCTAATCTCCTACTATGATGTATCTCTTTTCGAGGTGGAACGGGGCCTACAGGATGTTGAATATTCATTTGTAACTGACTGGACACCTGTCATCAAAGAGCATTTCAAAATTTTTCGCTGGATGAATTACCATGAACCAACTGATCCTCAGACATTTTTTAAGACTCCTTCTCACATCGTTCTTTTTAAACTTTACAAGGACAATCGAGAAAGTTCGAAGAGGCATATAGAAAGTGCTTTGGAAAAAATTCATGAGATCAGACACCAGATAAAACAGCAATTAAAATGATCTCCTTCTTCCGAAAAATCCGCCAAAAACTCCTTCAGCAAAACCGGGTAACCCGCTATCTAACCTATGCGGTGGGAGAAATCATCTTGGTGACCATCGGAATATTGATTGCTCTGCAAGTCAATAACTGGAATGAAGAAAAGAAGCGACAAGAGGAATTTGAAGTCACCATTGAACAAATCTACAATGTCTTGGATGTGGAAATTCAAGAACTACTTTTTATCGAATTTCATTCTTCCCAACAAAATATATACTTAGACAGCCTATATAACTATCCGGAACTTCTGGACCCTAACCTTCTCCCAGGACTATTGAATTATGAGGAATCAGAATCTAGCCCTTTCCGAACCAGCATCGGGTTTTTATTGCAAAACCTCAAAGTGAAGCCCGGAAATACTACTGAAATATTACTAGCAAGGGATCTTACTGAATATGCCTCTTTTGCCAATTTGGAATTTAATCGTTCGGAAAAACTCCTCAAAGAGCTGCTTTTAGTGGAAACCATCCCAACTCCCGATTTGACATTTGGAATTGCTTTAAATCAAAGATTTTTAGAAATGCCAGGCGTATTTAGCGAAGCTCAGATTCTGAAAAGTCAGGAAATGATTAGTCGACCAGAGGTCAGAGCAGCTTTGATCAAAGCTGCGGTCCTTCATGACAGCTATGCTGCTGAGGCTTTTCATATCCGCGAGCTTGGTGAAAAATTGAAAGGCGAAATCAAAAAACAATTCCCTCAAGTCAAATTACTTTATGAAAACCTAGGATTAGTGGGCGAAGGATCTCCGAATAGGGATTGGGGAACTGATATCCCTTTTGAAAAGAAGTCTGAGGAGCCCGCTATTTGGGAAGCGGAAATTGAATTGGTAGGAGGTCAGGTAAAATTCCGGGAAAACCAAACCTGGAACCGAAACTGGGGAGGCCGAAGCTTCCCTAAAGGGCACTTGGAATGGCAAGGACCTAATATCCAAGTACCCGCAGGAAAATATCAGATTAACTTGAATCTGACGGAAAAGACCTACGAATTTATCCCTCTTGACTGATGATCTCCTTCTTCCGAAAAATCCGCCAAAAACTACTTCAGCAAAATCGGGTCAGCCGGTATTTAGCCTATGCGCTAGGGGAAATCCTGTTAGTTGTAATTGGAATTTTGATTGCGCTACAGGTAAACAATTGGAATGAGAACTTAAAAATTCGGGAAAAGGAAAAATTATTCCTAGAAAGAATAAAGGAGGAAGCATTATGGAATATTGATATTTTGGATAATCAAATAAAAATATATCAACAGAATGCATCTAACCTAGATTCTGTTGCTTTTGCTTTAAACAATGACCTTCCCAAAAATGAACACCTGAGAATTCCTGCATCACCCTTTTTTATTAGTGCATGGAGACTGAGAAATTCGGCCTATACCGAGTTAGTATCCTCTGGTTCATTGGGTATTCTGTCTGATATTAAGTTGCGGGAAATACTAGATGAAGCGGCAAGCTTCCAGTCTATTACAATCCAGACACTCAATTACTGGAGAGACATGTCGGTTGCAGATATTAATCTTTTTCAGCCATACAGAATTCAAGAAATCTTCATTACTAATGGTGATACAACCCAAAATATGAGTCTGGACTATGATCGTATGAAAGGGCAAAGTGAGGTAATCGCAGGAATACAGTTTTGGAGTCTCGCTAATCGAAAGTTTGCAGGAGGTATTTTAGAGTTTAGAGAGTATTTCCAAAATATTCTGGATCGAATTGAGTGCCTGGAAAACAAAAATTGTCCCAATTGATATCATGATCTCCTTCTTCCGAAAAATCCGCCAAAAACTCCTTCAGGACCTGCCTGCCGGCAAGGCAGGAAACCGAATCACCCGGTATTTGGCTTATGCTTTAGGGGAAATCATTTTAGTAGTCCTTGGGATATTAATTGCTTTACAGATCAATACCTGGAATGAATTCCGTAAAAGTAAAACCCTGGAAAACGATTACTACTGCAAACTCATGGAAGATGTCAGCCTAGACATCTTACAAATCCAAAATCTGATTGAACAAACTCAAATACGACTTCAAGCGAGTAATGACCTGCTTTCCTTACTTCAAAAGGATTCCTTGGACAGACCCCTGATCATGGAAAAAAATCTGGAATCCATTTCCTTGATTACCTATACCTACCGTCCCAGCATGGCGGCCTATGAAGACCTAAAATCCAGCGGAAATTTAAATATTCTCAGAGACAATGATATAAAAACCATGATCGTCGATTACTACTCCATGATCGATGGAATGCTGGATGTGATCAATACCAATGCCGACGGTGCGGTTCAGCTTTTCTATAAGAAAGACAACTATGCAGCCATCCAATGGCAGGACATGGACTTTGTAAAAAACAATCTGGATACCAGCAAAGTAGATCTCAAAAAGTTGGAATCGTTTCATTTAACCAACCGGGAGTTTGTGGAGAAATTAACGAGTGATGCAGTATATTATGTGGGTGCCAACTCCAGAATATTATTTCTCTACGAATCCATCCTCCCGGATATCATTCAAGCGAAAAATGAATTAGAAAAAAAATGTAATTCTAAGTCACCATGATCTCCTTCTTCCGCAAAATCCGTCAAAAACTCCTTCAGCAAAATCGAATCACTCGATACCTGACTTATGCAGTTGGGGAGATTATTTTAGTAACCCTGGGTATTTTAATTGCTTTGCAAATGAATTCCTGGAAGGAAGAAAGACAACATCACCTTAGCGAACAGACCTTCTACAAGACCATTCTGGATGACTTAGGAAATGATCAAAAAAAGCTGGAGCAACTTACCAAGTTTTACAACAGCCGAATTGAAAACCTAAGGTGGTTGCTCACTCATGTAAGGAATCCAAATCTTGGAGTGACTGGTGTCGAATTTGGAACCCATACCGAACCGCTTTATTACAACGAGTCTGCGATCAGCTTTGATGCTACCTATGAAGCAGCAAAAAGTGGAGGAGCCTTTGAAAATTTTTCCAACAAAGAGCTCCTTAAAAAACTCGTGGAGTACTATTCCAATTTTAAGCAGATAGAAGATGTAATGACCTCAACTGTCCGTTTTTTGGAGTCATCCTTTGAGCCGCTAATGGCATCAGTTCCTAATGATTTTTTAAATTCAAAAACATCTGAACATGTAATTACCAGCGAAGGGAACAAAGGGTTTTATTCTTTTTTGGATTCCATTCCAGATCAGCGCAAGATTGATACACAAAGGGAACTCGATGCCTTTTTACAAAAAACAGAGTTTGAGTCCTATCTTATTGGAGATCTAGGCAGGTCTTTCAATATGTCGAACGTTTTGAAAGTCCGTTCAGCTCAAATAAAGTCCCTTCAAGAAGAAATCAAATCATTTATCCATGACTAGTTTTTTCAGAAAAATCCGCCAAAATCTCCTTTCCCAAAATCGGGTCACACGCTACTTGATCTATGCCTTGGGTGAGATATTCTTGGTGGTGATTGGAATCCTGATTGCACTCCAAGTCAACAATTGGAACCAAGAACGCCTCGCAAAAATGAAAGCTAAAAGCTATCATGAGCGAATTATTGAAGATCTTGACATTTTCATAGACGAAACCGAAGGGTCAATTCGTCGTTCGTCATCAATCCGGAAAATGATTCTTCAGACCATTGATATGCTAGAAGCAAAAGAGCTACCTGAAGACAAAATCGGTGCTTTTGAAAGAACGATGCATCTGTACTATCAAGTACCCTACCGAAACCCTTCAATTTCGACCATTACAGAAATGAGAAGTAACGGAGAGCTTGAGCTAATGCAGAACCTTGATTTAAGAAAGAGGCTCATACAATTTGAGCAAGAAATCCTCTCAACCGATGAAATCTTGGTAGGTATGGGAAACCATGCCAGCCAACCCGTATTCTATATCGAACAATACATCCGTTCCATTCCAGACACCAATTCTGTTTCGAATGATTGGATAGAAGTAGGGATACAGGCAGATTTTGAAGCAATGGCTAATGATGAAAAAGTAGCCAATTTTCTCTCCAAATTTTCTGTACAATGGTCTCACCACATGATGTTCTCTCGAAGATTAAATCAATCTGCCATACAATTGAGGGATGAATTGATACAAGACCTAGAAGCCCTAAAGTAATGATCTCCTTCTTCCGTAAAATCCGCCAAAAACTCCTTTCCCAAAATCGGGTCACCCGATATCTGGTATATGCCTTAGGCGAAATTTTTTTAGTGGTCATCGGAATTCTAATCGCTCTTCAGGTCAACATCTGGAATGAAAACAGAAAGGATCGGGCTTTGGAAAAAAATTACCTCTTAGGGATTGCAGAAAACCTGGACAGTGATATTAAAGAATTAGAAAGACTCATTGTTGATGATAGCCTCCTTCTAAATGGATACACCAACTTAGTCAGGGCCTTTTCCGATAAGGCATACAAATCAAACCCAAAAGCATTAATTGAGACCATTTTTAAAATCCAACTGGTAAACTCCTACGAAGGAAACCATATCGTATTTGATGATTTGAATTCTTCTGGTAGTACCTACCTCGTCCAATCCGATTCGTTACGCTACCATCTTTTGGAATATTACAATCAAAGTGAGGTCTTAATTACCTCTGAACAGGAATTGCACAATCCGGGTATTTTGGAGCTGAGAAAGGAACTCTTCATCACCGATGAAGTGGGCATCAATGGCTTGGAACGACTCTTTTTCCCTCCCTATTGGGCCTCAGATTTAGATCCCAGCTTACCGATTACTACTTTTTTGGAATTTTTGGATGAAGACATCCACTCTTCAAAAGTACAGGGATTCGCCAATCGGGCGGGTTATATCAAAGCTTTGACTTTAGCGAAAAGAAGAGATAGAATTCGACTTTTAAAAAGTGCCTTGACGCTTCGAGAAGAAATCCAGGGATTTTTATTATTATCTAAAAATTAACCTAAATGAAACGAATCCTATCCATCCTCAAAGAAAAATGGCCGGAATACTTCTTTGAGATTTTGGTACTAATCATCGGTATCTATGGGGCTTTTGAGCTATCAAACTACGGAGAGAACAAAGCTAGAAAACGAGCGGAAATTGAAATCCTCAAAGGCTGCAAAACGGAACTGATGACCGATCTGGAGGAAATCAAATTCAACATGAATGAACTCAGGAAAAGCCAGACCGCCCTAAACCTAATCCTTGAAGTTTTAGAAAATGACGGATCCTACCATGATTCTCTGGCTTTTCACTTCAATTATACTCTTATCCCTATTCATTTCGTCCACTCGACCAGCTCCTTCGAGACCGCAAAATCAAGGGGCTTGGATATCATTTCCAACAATGATATCCGAAATAAGCTGATCGCTGTTTATGATTCCCAATATGATTTTTTCCTAAAAGCTGAGCAAGAAGAAATTGCTGAAGTGCAATACCAAATGAGGCATATACCTCCGGGTCGCTTTGTATCAGGACATAATTTTGAGGGGAAGGATAATACTTTTGACGGAAGTATGGTTCCCAAAGATTTTGAATCCCTCAAAACTGATCAGGAGTACCATTATTTTATCAAGACCCAACAAAACCGGACTAGATCTTTTTTGGGGTACTTTTATACCAATCTCCAAAAATCAGTAGAGTCCATGGTCCACGATTTAGAGGTAGAATTGAAAAGAATCGACAGATAATGACAACCCTATTCATCCACTGATTATATGATCTCCTTCTTTCGAAAAATCCGCCAAAATCTCCTTTCCCAAAATCGGGTCACCCGATACCTGGTATATGCCTTGGGCGAAATTTTTTTAGTTGTTATCGGAATTTTGATTGCACTTCAGGTGAATAATTGGAATGAAAACCGTCTCGAGCGGCAACTTGAAAAAAAGTATCTCCATGGGCTTCAACGAGATCTAAATCGGGATATTGAAGGCCTCGATCGGATGACAAACAATCGAAAAGACATCATCAATTCTGCCCTGAAAGTCATGAAAATGAATACTCCAAGTACCCTGGAGGAACTTCGGGAAGTCAATGATGAATTTTTGATGATCCATTTTTGGTATGAGTTCACCCCGAATAACAATACCTTCAATGAATTAACCAGTTCGGGAAATTTAAGCTTAATCAGAAATGACACGATCAAAGACCTTCTCATGTCTATGGAAATTTTAAATGCTGAAATTGTCCAAAACAGAAACCACATGCGAAGAGACTATGACCACTATATCTATGATGAGTTGGCTAATTATGAGTGGCTCCCATTAATCAACTTGGATACCTTGGGAAAGACTAATCGGCTAATTCCCATAGAGGAGGTAAATGAAGATCGACTTAGAAATCTGAATCAAGAAGCCGGAGAAATCATGAATAACAAAGTGATTCGAAACGGGTGGATCTTAGCTATTGCAAATAATGCCTATATGTTGGATCTGTACAAAGAAATGCGGAAGCAGAATGCCCGATTACAGGATTTAATAGAAAGAGAGCTTCAGGGCTTATGATAGAGATATACATATGATTTCATTTTTCAGAAAAATCCGCCAAAAACTACTCTCGCAAGACCGAATAACCCGATACTTGACCTATGCCGTTGGCGAAATATTTTTAGTGGTACTTGGAATCCTAATCGCCTTGCAAATCAATACCTGGAATGATCAACGCATCAATAGGATCAAGGAACGGGCAACTCTTAATGACCTGCATTTGGAGTTTCAGAAAAACAAGCAAAAACTTGACTCCACCATCACCTATCATAAGGCCATACTTGAAGCTATTCAAGAAGTCATGAGTTTAATGAATGAGCCGGAATCCAGCCTAACCAATCAACCTGTAGACAGTCTCATCTACCTCTCCATCGATTATTTCGACTATAACCCAAGTCAATCTGTCATTTCCGAACTGATTTCCTCTGGAAAAATGAATCTGATTTCTTCAGATTCTTTGCGCATCCTAATCTTTGATTGGGTGAGTGAAATAGACGAAAAAACAGAAGGCTATGACACCATGGATGAAATTAGTCAAACTCAAACCCTTCCCTACCTAACCAAAAAGGGATCGATGAAAAACATTGACTATAATGGACTCGGGAGAGTAAATGGCCGGTCCAAATTTGGCTTTCAAAATCATCGTTTATTTCAGGATTTGGAATTCGAAAACCACATGGACAATCAGTTTTGGGCGGTTAGCAATTACTTGCTCAAGCTAGAGCGACTCAAAGAAATCGTAGAGGCCACCTTGGAGAGAACCAAGCCCTAAAACCCCAGTAGAAGCAAGGGTATTCATAAACTTTTTATTAAAAATTTTAGATAAAAGAAAGCCTTAAATTTTTATAGGAAAATGAATAAAATTTACTTCTAAGTGATTTGTATTCATTGGATTAAACTTTCAAAATTTCGAGTAAATCCTATTGTAATTAGAAGAGGGATTTGTATTTTAGAAAGAAGAAATTTTAGCTAAGACAGATCTAAATTTCTTATTACAGAACAATTTTGGATTAAAAGGCAAGTCTCCTTTCCAAGCTTACTCTGTTTCTATCTACCCAAAAAATCCCAGAAGGGGATTTTAATTAAGCTTCTTTTGATTTTTTATGAATCTAAGATTGCGCTTGGTAAGGCATAATGCTATTAATCTGGATTTCCAGATTTCTCTCCCATGAAATCTTCCATGCCTGAAAATCAAAGTGTCTAACTAAGTATGGGAAAAGCATCATTATGGAAGATTCCAAATCAAAGCATGATTAAAGTACCATTTATCTATACAACTTATTCTTTTTACAATCTTCCCGAGCTAGTACCTCCTCGCTCCCAATTTTCCAAAATATGAAATCTTTAACCCTCTCCTCCTTTTGTTCCAAGCACGTCTATTTTTTCATCTTGATTGCTTTATTGACACAGGTCAGATTCGAATCACAAGCCCAAATCAACTCATCCAAAGGAGTACCAAGCTATACCAATTATGTGGTAGGAGAATTGAGCGTCGCCGGTCAGCAGGTTTGGAATGTCAATCAAAACAAGGACGGCTTTCTTTTTGTAGGTACCAGCTCTGGATTGCAGAAATTTGATGGGAAAAACTGGGAACTTCTAAGTTCTCCCAGTACAGATTTCAATACCAATGTACGATCTACTTTACTCGCCTCCGACGGCACTTTTTACTACGGTTCTTTGGGTGATTTCGGTGTTGTGGTATCCGATTCGACAGGAAAAATCTTAGAAAAATCCTTGCTGGAAGGCTATCCGGCAGACTTCATTTTTAATGATATCTGGTCCATCCGAGAGAGTAAAGGTAAAATCTATTTTCAGGCACGAGAAGCCATATTCATCTACACTCCAGCGACAGAAAATCAATCAGGGAACCTCAAAATATGGAAGCCAGATACGGAATTCATGTACGGCTTTAGTCTAAATGACGAGTATTATGCGCATCAGATAGACCTCGGCCTTTTCAAAGAGGAATCAGGAGTTCTTGAATTGATCTCTGGCAGTGAATTTTTGGGAAGAGACCGAGTCCAAGTCCTTTTACCCTACGATGAAGGGGAATTTATTGTAGGCGCATTTACCGGTGGTCTTTTTCGATATGATGGGGATAAATTCATACCCTTCCCTACCGAAATTGATCCCTATTTCAAAGATGCGACTTTATATAAGGCACTTCCACTTCCTGACAGCACCTATGCAATCAGTGCCTTAGGTTATGGATTTTTTGTCATCGATCGTGAAGGGAAAATCAAGTCCCACTTTAATACCAAAAACTCTATTACAGATCAAAGTGTCTATGCCTTTCATTTAGACAATACCGCCAATCTTTGGGTAGGAACGAATAAGGGACTTTCCAAAATCGAAGTTTTCTCCCCCCTCACCCGGTTCGAATCAGATGACTATGAAATCGGAAATGCCTTATCTCTTTCAGCCTTTGACAACACTCTCTACATTGGAAACGCAACAAGCATTCTATACATCGATAAATATGATGGGATCATCAAAAAAGTGGAAGGATTCCCTAACACACAAGTTTTCGATTTAGCTCCTGATACAAATGGGGTTTTGGCGACTGGTGTTGGAATCAATGAAATCCGAGAAGATAAAGCACGGATTATTCCCGGTACTGAGAATTTCCAAACCTTGAAACTACTGATCTCCAAGAAGAATCCAGGATATGTTTATGTCAGCGGAGGGTACGGCATAGAGGTATTCAAAAGGGAACTTGGCAGCAATGGAGAATATACTTATGAAAGACTTGGCCCGATTTCAGGTGTGTCTCGAGCGGTATATTCGATGGCTGAAAACGAGGAAGGAGAACTATGGGGAGGAACTCAAGCCGGCATTTTATATCGTATTATTTTTCCTAAAACTGCCTCAGGTAATTTGGACATTCCCAATACACGAGTTGAAGAGTTTAGTGAAAATGATGGGGTAAGGGGGCTATCAGGATCTGCAGTAGGACCCATAGACGGAAAGGTTTATACTTCAGGAGTGGATGGATTTTATTTTTTCAATACTGCTGTAAATGAGTTTGAGCGGGACCCTGTATTCAATTTTTCAGATGAAGTGGCGGATATCAATTTAGATACCTATGGAATCAATATTGGAGAAACCGGGAATGTATACTTGGATTTCAAAGGTGAAAAAAGATTTGCCATTCCACAGCCTGATGGAACCTACAAGCTGGAGATCTACCCTTTGAACCTCATAACTGCAAGTGCATTATCATCTGGGTATACCGAATCAAATGGGGTTCTTTGGATAGGGACTGACGAAGGATTGATCAGAATAGACCCGAATAAGCAATACAAAACTGACTACCAGGTCCCATTGTATTTTACTTCAATTTCGGGTACTGAAGGGGCTCTTCCTGTTGCAGAATTTTTAAATGGTAAATCCCCCGAAATTCCTTTTAAAGCCAATCGGATTTCTTTCAATTATGCCTCTCCTTTTTTTGTAAGAGAAAACAAGGTCCAATTTCAAACCTACCTAGAAGGGTATGATGAAGACTGGGAGGACTGGAACGACGAGGTCTCCCGTGAATTCACAAACCTTCCTTATGGCGATTATACTTTCCATGTCCGTGCTAAAAACACCTTCAATACGCTATCCGAAGAAATCACCTATAGCTTCACCATCCTTCCTCCTTGGTATGCCACCTGGTGGGCATTTACACTCTATTTCTTAGGGTTTGTATTGTTAGTTTATGCATTGGTCAAAATACAGACAAACAGGGTTTTAGCTCGAGAAAAAGAGAAAAACAGAGAAAAAGAATTGGCTCATGCCAAAGAAATCGAAAAAGCCTACGAGGAACTTAAATCGACCCAATCCCAACTGATCCATGCTGAAAAAATGGCCTCTCTTGGTGAACTCACCGCGGGTATAGCCCATGAAATCCAAAACCCTTTGAATTTTGTGAACAATTTCTCCGAAGTAAGTGAGGAATTGGTAGAGGAAATGAATGAGGAGCTGGAAAATGGAAACCTGGAGGATGCCAAGTCAATTGGAAAAGATCTAAAAGAAAACCTCAGTAAAATCAAGCATCATGGAAAACGGGCTGATTCCATCGTCAAGGGCATGCTCGAACATAGTAGGGGAAGCAATACAGAAAAAAAGCTGACCAACCTGAATGCTTTGGCCGATGAATTTCTGAGGCTCAGTTATCATGGTTTGAAAGCAAAAGACAAAAACTTTTCGGCAGATTTCGAGGCAGATTTAAACCCGGATATTCCAAAAGTTAAGGTGGTATCTCAGGATATAGGAAGGGTATTTCTCAACCTGATCAACAATGCCTTCTACGCCTGCGCTGAGCGGAGTCGAAGTGCCTTTAAAAATGGGAACGAAGCCTATTTACCCAAGGTAACCGTCCAATCCCGTTTGGTGGAATTGGGAGGCTCAGGCGGGGTAGAGATTTGCGTCAAGGACAACGGGGGTGGAATTCCCAAAGCCATCATCGATAAAATCTTCCAACCCTTCTTTACTACCAAACCTACAGGTAGTGGGACAGGATTGGGTTTGAGTTTAAGCTATGACATTATCAAAGCACATGGGGGTGATCTTCGGGTGAAGAGTATCGAAGGTGAAGGTACCGAAATGATCATCTATTTACCGATTGAATCTGAGGATAAATGACAACAGATAAGGAAAGGATCACCCTTAAAATCTACGAGTTGTATTGGAAAAACTATATCAAAAGGGGACTTAGAATCTTTCGCCTCCACGCTTGACGAGAAGTATGAAATGATTGGCACCTCGGAAAGTGAAATTGCCCATAATAAGGAAGAAGGCATTGCCTTTTTCAAAGGCCAAATGCAGGAAGTAGTCGGAAAGACCAATATGCGAAACCACCAAATTTTCTCCAAGGCAACCAATGATCTAGTATTGATCATTGAAAGCTGCGATATCTAAGTTATGGGCGAACCGGAATGGACTTTCTATTCCAAAATCCGAATCTCTACCTTCCTGCCTGAGACAAAATCCGGCTGGAAAGTGCTTCAACAGCATGGTTCTTTTCCCGATATGCGGGTACAGGAAGGTGAAACGATGGCTATCGAAAATCCTGTCGAGCAGGAAATGGTCCATCAGATGCTTGCCTCACAGGACGGTCACTTTATGGTACATATGAAAGGAAAAGCGCTGAGGGAATTTGAGGCCCATTGAAAAGAGGAAAATCAATTCTTGATATGTTTAAGACATTGGTAAATGGTATAGCGTCTGCCCAATCGACTTTTATTCACCTGCATAACAAATTCTATTTCTCTTTATTTAAAAGCGCCCCCTCTATATATTTTTTTGATGAAAAAGTAGGATTATTCTTAATAAGAATGGATTAAATCGAGTTGTTATTGAATGATTTTTAATAATTTATAATTAAATTAAGAGAACTTACAGACTTTTATATTTTACCTAAATCCCAGCCTAATGAAAAATATAACAACTCTTGTAATCGTAGCTCTACTTACAACCTTGCATTTAAGTGCCCAAACCTTCGAAGAATGGGCAAATTTGGATGATAAAAAGTTTGAAAAAACTGCTGCTGAGGTGATTCATAATACTTTCGAGGTTAAAAAGTTTGCCCTTTCAGATGAAGATTTACCGAAATTTGAAAAAATAGGGTTACTCAGCTTTAGTGTTTTTGATCCCGCCTCTTTCGAAAAAACTAACCTCTATTCGTATCAGAGTATAACTATGAGTCAATTGGGAGGAATTTACCTGATCGATGCCATTTTCAAAAAGACCTACTTCCCCATGAATGATAGGGTACATCAAAACCATGATGTTTATATTCTTCTTCCTGATAATTACAATGACACTGATCAAAAGAAAAAAATCTATGAAGATACAGAATTTGAAATTTCTGGTTTATTTAAAGCAACAGCTGCTGCTGAAAAGAAAATTAGAGGAGGGTTACTTCCTGATGTGAAAGTGGATATTCCTGGACTTAAACGAGTTGGTTATGCCAATGCTGATCCAAAAATTTGGAGGGCAGTCGGTAAGCTTGCAGGAGAACTTGATTTGGATGCTTTTTTAATCATTGAAAATTATTTCACTTCCGATAAAAAAGGAACATATTTAACTGCGGTTACAATGACATTGATTGGACCTAATCCTGTCCCATATCGGGAGGAAAACGAAAAGAAATTCGCTCCAATAGGTCCTTTAAAAGGTTATTTGGAAGGACTTGTACTTGGATCCATTCGGATGGAGCCTCCAAAAGAAGCAATTAAGGTTATTACTTACACAGATGGAATGGGAGGTATCAATATCGATGGAATGGATCTTTTTTATTCTAGAATGGTCGATTACCTGCTGACAGACACTAAAGAAGCATTTGATGAAATCCGGAAATAAGTCAACCCAATAATATTTAAATTAACCAAAATACTATCCAACCATAGATACTCATAAGAGGAGGCATGGTTGGATTTTTTAGATCCAGTTAATCACCTTAAACTGGTCATAATCATTATCTCGATAATCAACAGCTCTAAATCCTAATACAGCAAAAACCTAAAACAGAGTTTTTGGAATTGAATTATTTCAAGTTAGCTTAATACAACTACTATCCATTTTTTCAAAAAGCCCAAGAAAATCAAGGAGATAAATAAGATGGTTTTGATAGGATTTTGTATTTTGAGAAGACCAAACTATTTCCTTGAAGACTAAGCCATCAGATTCTGCTCTTTTCTTTTTACCAGTCGATAATTTCTAACACGAATTACTTCCTGCTTTTATCTGGAAAAGAGACTTTACGCCTCATAGTATCCTGTAAAGGATCTTTGTTTTTACTTTAATTCTTTTCCAATGAAGGAAAAAAATACCCGTATAGACCGGGCACTTGAAGTCTATCATACTTACTGGGATAGCTATCTGCGATTCGATGTAGAGTCCTTTGCTTCCACCTTGGACGATGGCTATGAAATGATCGGAACCTCTGAAACCGAAATCTGCCACTCCAAAGAAGAGGGTATTGCTTTTTTAAAGGCTCAACGAGATGAATTGGGAGGCAGAGCCGAAATGAGAAATCGGAAAATCCATTCAATTTTAATTGAACCACACGTATTGATCAATGAGACCTGTGACATATACGTATGGACCGAAGAGGAATGGAGTTTTTATGCCACTATTCGAATCTCCACCCTCCTGCGGGAAACTTCTGAAGGCTGGAAAGTAGCCCAACAACATGGTTCATTTCCAGATATGCGAGTGGGTGAAGGGCAAACCCTGGCAATCGAAAAAATCAGCAGGGAAAATCAGGAGCTGCGTGAAGCTGTGAAGCGCCGGACCGTCGAGTTGGAGCAAAAAAATCGCGAATTAGAGATTGAGGCCGGTCTGGAGCGGGTAAGAGCCGTTGCGATGGGGATGAAAAAGCCTGAAGACTTACTTGATGTTTGTCAGGTCATTTCCCAAGAATTGGAAAGTTTTGGGGTGGACAAAATCCGAAACATTCAGATTGCTATCATCAACGAAAAGAACGGTCTCTACAGCTGCTACCAGTATTTTCCAGCATATCATCAGACCACCATCGAAGAAACCGAATATCTCAAAAATCCTGTCGAGCAGGAAATGGTCCATCAGATGCTTGCCTCACGGGACGGTCACTTTATGGGACATATGAAAGGAAAAGCGCTGACGGAATTTGAGGCTCACCGAAAAGAGGAAAATCATTTCCC
>JABXHZ010000096.1 GCA_013373335.1 Cyclobacteriaceae bacterium
ACTTCTGCTGTTACGTCTCCACTTCCCGAGTAGGCATTAAATCCAAGATGTAATCTTTCATCTGAGCTAAAAGGATCCTCCTCAAGGATTTCTTCTTGCTGGGAAAGGTTCATACGAACCGGAGAAATGATCTCCAATTCAGATTTTCCCGGATCATTGGGTAAATAAACATCATAGGGGTAAAGCTTTACCTCCATCCCAGCTTCCTCCATGATCTTTTTCATGTATTGTTGGACTATTTCATTTTCTGGAGTGCCGGCAATGTGTGGGTTTTTGGTAAGCTCTTGTAAATGGACTTTGAAACGATCATAATCCACCGATTCTAAAAACTTGGCTTCTATTGAGTTTTCCTTTTCTATACTTTTTTCAAAAAATCCATCTTGACCATTTAGAGGATGGTTTTTAATTGTAAAAACAAGGAGGGAGAAAAAAAGGAAGCGTAATTGATTTTTCATATGGCTGGGTATTTATAATAATTCCTATAAATCAAATGAATACAAAGAAAAAACCACAAGCTCTATTTGTTGGGAGCTTGTGGTCTTTCTTAATTTTTAAATCAATTGCTCTGTAATCCTGGACTTCTTTCTAAGAATTCCTGATACAATCGGATATGACGGTTACTTAATGGAATTCGATATCCATTGATGAACACGTGCATAATCTGAGCTCTTGTCTCAAAAGGATCTTCTGTAGCCACGATCAGGTTCGCTACTTTTCCAGTTTCAACAGAACCTAATTGATCCTGCAATCCAAAGATTTCGGCCGGGTTAATCGTCACTGCCTTCCAAGCTTCTTCTTTACCCATTCCATAGGCAGCTGCAAAAGCAGCATGGAAAGGTAAGTTTCTCACATTTTCAGAATCATTGGTGCGCAAGGCTACTTTAACGCCAGCTTTGGCCATTTTACCGGCATTTGCATAAGCCGCATCATAGCGATCAGATTCTCTGGATGGAAGATCCTGAACTGGACCGGTAATTACTGGGATTTTGGCTTTTGCTATTTCGTCAGCCACTCGCCAGCCTTCCTTCACTCCGGAAAAGATCACTTTCGCTTCCTTGCCTTCAACCCACTTGATCGCATTTTGAATATCGGAAGCAGCGTTTACTTCAATCATTAATGGAAGCTCACCCGATACAACTTTCGCTAATTGCTCTATTTCTGGATAGTAATCCAATTCAGCACCTTTGCTTGTCAATTCATGGTAAGATTTTGCTTTTTCCCACAATTCATTGGCCTCTTTCAAAGCCTTTTCATTGTCTTTCTTGATATCATCATCAGATCTGCGATCCCATCGTCCTCTTCTAGCAGAATTAGGGAAATTCATTACCACTGCTTTAAAGCCCGCAAACATTTGATCAGGTGTATATCCAACCAAATTGATCAATGCTGCTGTTCCTGGAAATAAACCGCCTTGTGGAACCGCAAGAGTTGTCGTTACACCCGAAACTCTTGTGACAGGGATTGCTTCGGTATTTGGATTGACAGCGGTAAGGGCTTGCATGTTTGGTGTTACATTTCCGATCTCCTGATAATCTACTGTTTCAGGAACTGAATTTACTTCTACCAAACCCAGTGTTGTTCCGCTATCGATCATACCTGGATAAATTACTAATCCGCTACAATCAATCACCTCGGCATCTGACGCTGAAATATTTGATCCCATTTGGGCAATTTTCCCATCTTCAATTAAGATAGAAGTGTTTGTTATAACACCATTTGTAATGGTGTGAACTGTTGCATTTTGCAGCAAGAACTTTCCTCCTTGGGGTTTAATGAATTCCCCATCGATCTGCGCCCAAGACAACATAGGCAGGAGCGCGATTAGGAAGGTCAAAAAGGTTTTATTGAATCTTTTCATAACTTCTTTTTTTGGGGATTATTGATTCATTTGGAAGAGTGCACTTGCAGTTTCGAACAAATGCTCTGTATCCTGCATGCATCGATGATTTTCTTCAGACAACAAAATAGGTTCTACATTCTCGGTAGGACTGATTCGTTGACGCTGATCATTTGCATCTTCCTTGATATCAAAGTATTTGATTCCATCTACAAAGGTCATCTGCGGAATTGCATAAGAAGAAAGCGGGTGTCCTTCAAAGATGACAACATCCCCTTGTTTTCCTTCCTCTAAGGAACCTACCTTATCTTCGATTCCCAATTGCTTGGCTGGGTTAATGGTAATCATCGCCAATGCTTCCTCATCTGTCATTCCTCCATATCGCTGTGTCTTAGCAGCTTCATGATACAAGTGTCTGATCAATTCGGCAGAATCAGAGTTGATGGAGGTAATAGCTCCGTTTTTTTGCAAGATTGCTGCATTAAATGCAGTGGAATAATAAACTTCGAATTTGTATGCCCACCAATCTGCAAATACTGAAGCGCCCATGGTATATTCAGCAATTTCAGGTGCTACTTTAAAGCCTTCATTGGTGTGCTGGAATACAAGCTTTTTGATTCCAAAATCTCTCGCAACATTAATAAGCATGTAGATTTCATCAGCACGGTATGAGTGGCAGTGGATGATGATTTTTCCATCTAGGATATCTGCCAAGGTTTGCAATCGCTCATTGTATTCAGGTGCCACAGCAGTGCTGCCTTTTTGCGATTTAGCCTTGTTATAGTCTTCCCATGCTTTTTTGTATTGCAAGGCTTCACTGAATCCATTTCTCAATATGGCTTCTACACCCATTCGTGAGCGTGGCTGCATGCCATTTCCTCTTCCATGAACTCTCGTAGGGTTTTCTCCCAATGCGAATTTGATGGTTCGGGGTGCATCCTGCATAATGATATCAGCGGGATCATCCATTCCCCATCGATGCTTCAAGGTAGCGTTTTGGCCACCTACCACATTGGCAGAACCATGCATAGCATGAGAAATTGTCACACCACCAGCAAGAGCTCGGTAAATTCCGATTTCATAGGGATTTACGACATCTTTCATCCGTACTTCAGCCACAATTGGGGAAGTTGCCTCATTTACCACATCAAGGGCGATATGAGAATGTGCATCAATGATTCCTGGCATTACATATTTACCAGTTGCATCGATGGTAGTAACACCAGAAGGTGCACTTAGATTTTGTCCAATACTTTTAATAATCCCATCCTGAATTAGGACGTCGGTATTTTCGTAGGTGCCATTCGTAACCGTTAGAACTGTCCCGTTTTTAATGAGAACACTTCCTTTTGGCGTTTGAGCCCAAGAGAAATTCAAACTTAAACTCAACAGTATGGCTAGAAATATATGTCTCTTTTTCATTTTCTTACTTTTTTGAATTTTAGTTTGGATTTCGGGTTGCAGAAATTGGGAAAGATCCAAACTGCGAGATATTCATGCTTCCGTCCATTGTATTTCCAGAAACGTCTCCAGAAACATCAACGGAAATAGACATGCCACCTGCATTTACTTCAAATACAAAGCTCAGTGAAGAACCTGAAACAGTAATGTTGGATAGGGGAGCTGAAGCCTTTCCGGATCCTGCTGGATCGTCATAGGTGATTGTGCCTTCATAGCCGTTTCCATTTTTTTGAAGACTAATTACACCGCCTGAGCTTCCCGCAGGAGTTTCAGAGGTATACTCCCAGTTACCAGCTACTTCCACAGAAGTGTTTTCGCCGTTACCATTCTTTTTCTTGGCCTTGATTTCATAATCGAAGACTTTTCCATCAACTATGACATGTTTGATTTGACTTTCTTTGTCAAAAATCGGCCCAGTCGAAATCACCAAATTTGCTAATTTTCCAGATTCAACTGTTCCCGCAATTCTGCTGGCTCCAATCACA
>JABXHZ010000310.1 GCA_013373335.1 Cyclobacteriaceae bacterium
AACATAAATCGGTGGTTAATTTGATAATTGGCTCCGTCTGTCATACTGATTGGATAATATAGGCGCTTGCTGAAACTGTAATAAAGTTTTGAGCTCTCATCGTTCTTTAGCCATCCCGAAAAACCATCATAGATACCTCCAAATAGCTCCTTCGCTGGATCTGTCAGATCATTATACCAGTCATCCAGCTGCTCGGCAGCCTCCTTTCTACCCTCTGGAGTAATTCCTAGAATCTTATCAATATCAGCAGCTCCTTCGCTTACTCTATTAAGTCCGAGGTAGGAAGCACCGACTAGAACTACAAGGTTCTTATCTGGCTTTCTAGGGAACCGAAACATATAGCCAACACGTCCATCAAATAATGTAGTACTTGATGGTCCGTTTACGTTTCCAGTCCAGGTCCAGTTCATTACGAAGTTCCCCGTCATTACCATAGGGCCTACACCTCCGGCAACCACAGCGCCCCATCCTGCATTTGTTCCCTCAGTGGTGACATTAAATCTCAAGTCTATTGGCAAACCCAAATGCACATTGCTAACGGCTCTGATCCGGCCCCCAACACCGAATATATTTAGAAATGGTAACAGCCAAAAATCTACCCTAGCCTGATAAGCATCAACATTGGCTTGCATGGATTGAAGTCGGGCAATACTACTGACATCGATGAGATTGTTTGGATCAAAACTTACTGCGAGGTCGTCAATGGTTAGCTTCTGTACTGAATGACCATAAGTAAACATTGCTCCTACTGGGTAAGGTATATCAAACCCCAATTCCCTAACCTTTGCTCCCATGATCGGAAGGGTCCACGGATAATCAGTATTCTTAAGACTATCGCGGTATTTTTCATATTCCTCACTGATACTTAGGTTTGATACCTGACCATAAGAACTGACAACAACAATTGAAAGTGCAAATGATAAAAATGCATATAATCTTAATTTATTCATGACGTAGGGTAATTGTTACTTCTTTAAAGTTATTTGCGACTTTGACGTCATTCCATAAATTGTTGTATAAAACCAAGGCAATGATAGCCGACAAACGATCTTCTGTAATAACATCTTCAAAAATCCCGCTATTCACCAGAGCATTAACAATCGCCTGGGACAGTTGCTCTGGATTAATCTCACTGATAGATTCTAACACTGGCAACAAAATGGCTGCTATCGTTTCCTCATTAATATTATCCTCTATGATATCAAGTGATAATATTGTTTGTGCGATATACCTTGCTACGAGTTCTGCATTGATGTTGGAAACAAATTCAATAGCTGGCAGGATTAGCGTTTTAATATTTTCCTGTGTTACATTTTCTTTGATGAATCCATTTAGTGCCTGAGCAATTTTGAAAGCAGTAAATTCTGGATCTAGGTTATCAAGTATTGGGCTCAGCAGGTCGCTTAAATATTCAATAATGTCCGGTGAGATAATTTCAGCCAGGTTAGTCAGCCAGGCTGCAATTTTTTCACCCACAAGCTGAGGATCCAGATTCTGTAGGGCATTTATTGCTGAGGTAAATACCTGCGTTAGAGTATCTGTACTGAGGAACTGCGTCTTTATCAATGCAGCTACTTGCTGGGCAGCTTTTTCCGGTCCTCCTACCAATCCAATTACAGGTTTGGCTGCGATGAATATAGCCCTGATTTGGCCCTCCATGCTTTCGTAGTCCGGTTCCAGGTTGAGATCAGGAAAGGTGGTATTGATTTTCCCAACGAGTGCTTCTATAGAATTTACTGCCTCGGCCGCAAGCTTTCCCATCTGCAGTAGAGATGTTTCGTCAATTTTTTGTGTGATTGGAAGGATCAGCTGGGTGATATTCTCTTCGTTTATCCAAACTTTTTCTACTATGGATGTCAGTGTATCGGCGACTACTTCTACTTGCTTATCATCAAGTTCAGTAAATTTTTGCCATGCTGAAGCAATGATTGGTTGAAGGTTTTCTTCATTAAAAACACCCAATAACAAATCGACAACAAGTGTGCTGATTTTATTTGCGCTACCATCGGGATCCGTTGCCAAATCATCCAAAAATGGCAATACCAAGTCATAAATCTTGTCTGTAGAGAGCAACTGATTGATTATTGCTGTTATTTCGGAAGCTATTTCTCCAGCCACAACATCTGGATCAATGTTGGTGATCTTTTCCAGCTCCTGCCTTATCAATTCCGTAAGTTTTCCTTCCCAATCAATACTTTTAAGTTCCTCGACAATCCTTTTTGATAAAATATCTGCCGACTCTTTTGGGTCAAAATCGTTAACAAATTCTAATTTACCTGCAAGTGCCGAAACTACTAGGTCGTTAATCAACCGTTGAATCGATTCATTATTGAAAAGGATCTTGGCCACCAGGTCTCCCAACTTGTCTGGGCTTTTATTGGAAATGGCATCTATCAATTTCTGGTTAGTTTTTTGGATTAGATTACCTGCTTGCTCAGAAGTTAGCGTCAAAGAGAGTTTTCGCTGATTATCATCATATAAGTACCTATAATTCAGGCTGAGTTCGTTGGAAATAATCCTAATAGACCGTTCATTAAAAACAAAGTATCGCGCCACACTATCACCCAAAACATCAATTGGTCCTTCTGAAGTAATCAAGTCACGCGAATCCGTAAACAGCACAGTATAATCTCGCATATCCGATGCATCGAAAATCATGTCATCCAGATCATACCTTCCTACTCGCATCAATGAATCTGTCAAGCTGAATAATATAGGCGGAGGTATATCCTCATCATCGACAAGAATTGTAAATTCTTCCAACTGCCAACTGTACGACTGCAATAGGGTATTGGTACTAGTGACTGATTCAATAATTGGATCCAATGGCTGCTCACATGAGCCTAGAAAAATCAGCCAAAACATTAACCAGCTTCTTGCCAAAACTCTTTGAACTTTTTTACTCATGGTGTAATTTTTTATTCTTTACTTTTTTATCTGTGGACATGCTTTTCTAACCAGACAGATAATACCTAACTATATAGGAGTTTTAACAACATTTCCCTTTTTCTATTTGCCATTTACTCTCCATTCCTACTGCCCCTTTGGCGTTCGCCGGATCTGCTGTCCTGGTAGGGCTTCGGTGTCAATCTTGCCGTCCTTCAAGATGAAGACACCGTTGACGAGGGTGTGATGGAAGCCGTCGTTGAGGGCTGCGACATCGTCCCAGGTGGCGTTGGCTTTTACGGTCTCGGGGTCGAACACCGTAATGTCTGCGTCCATACCGACCTGCAGGCGTCCCTTGGTGTTGAACTGGGGAATGTGATCGCCCAATTCCTTGGCGGGGATATAGGAGGAGTTGGCGATCGCCTGCATCAGGGTCAGCGCACCCTGCTCTCGAACCCATTTCCCCAGGATGATCGCATGGGTGCTGGTGGTTCGCGGCTGGCCTCCGGCATCCTTTGGCAGAGGCCAAACATCAACTCCAGACCCCAGGCCTAGTTTGTCCGCACCTTTGGGTTTGCCCTCCCACGCAATGGGTGTTCCGTCTGCGGCAGGGATGGTGTTGGGGAATGTTACCGCGGCCCGCATCGCCGCCAAGCCCTGGGGCGTGCTTTCATCTATGTACTCCATCTGTACGAAGGCAGCAGGATGTTCCTTTTGGTATTTATGGAAGTCTTCCTTATCCTTGAATGTGTAGTGGGGCTTTTCCTCGGTCCGTACATCGCTCCACTCGAAGCCGATGCGCTCATCGGAGTTCTCCCATTGTAGGTAGTCCGCGGATACAGGCGGAGCAGTGACACCAAATGGATAGACCTCGGTGGTAAGCCTGAGTCCGGCCTTACGACCAGCGTCGATCACGTCGAGCATCATGTAAGGATCGCTGAGGCCAAGAAGTTGAATGTGGCAGAGAATGGCATGGGCACCAGATGAGGCAGCCATGCCTAGCATCTCGTTCATGGCCTGAACCGAGCTGTTCGGATCTATCATGGACTGATAGCGCACATGGACAGAAACCGGCACGTTGTTGACTGCCGCCTTCTTCCAGAGATTGATTGCCTCCTTTACTCCGGCACCACTGCCGTAGGCTGGGGGGTAGCCGATTGCGATGGCTCCATCGTCTAGATCCTTCTGTACCAGTGCCAAGATTTGTTTTTCTTGCTCGGAATTTGAGACTGTTGCGCCCCACTTGGCGGGTGCTAGGGCCTCCACAAAGCCATCCCAGGTCGCCTCGCCCTTGAAGCCCGTCATGACATTGGCTCGGTTCATGGCCCAGCTGGAGGCAAAGCCGTAGTTGATTGGATGGCCACCGCGCTTTGCTACATGGTCGTAGGCCTCGGCCACGGGACTGCGGCCAAACTCTAACTCCATATGAGTTGTGGTACCATCCTGCGCAGCAAGTCGACCATCAGCAATGTCAAGGCTGTGTTGGTGTGTATCAATGAAGCCCGGAGAAACCACGAGTCCTGTCACATCGATGATTTCCTTGCCAGAGATTTCGTCAGTGGTCACCGCCGCGATCTTGCCACCCTTGATGCCCACATTCATGACCGCATCGAGCGAGGTCTCCGGGTCCATGACCCGTCCACCCTTCAGGACAACGTCATAGTCCTGGGCGTAGGCTGAAAAAGTTCCAACCAGCGCTATCACCAAAAGTATTGTTTTGTTGATTTTCATGATTTATTAATGATTAAGATTAAATATCAACTTCAAAAAGCTGCTCGGCCCCGAAGGCCGAAGAGTACTGTCGAACCCGCTTCAGAATTCAGGGAAGGGTTGATAATATATTGGAAGTTCGGAGTTAGTTCGATCCCCTTGGCTAGCTCCAACATCCAAAAAGCCTCGAAAGTTACCTGATCCTCCAGTTCTGTACCATACGTGTCTTCGTTCGGCCGACTCCAGCCGAGGCCAAGGCCTAAAAGCCCCTTACTTGGATCCTGGCTGTATCCGAAGCCACCGCTAAAAGCGGTTTCATAGATAGCATCACCAGCATCTGCCCAGCCACCGCGAAGGAACGGAAGCCAATGCCCACCTAGGACGTAGCTAAGGTGAAAGGACAAGCCATACCCACTGGAAGTTCCTTCCTCTGTACGTGCGTCCTGCTGCCAAAAGGTCACGTGCGCACTGTTGAAGAAACGCGCCTTCGGACCCGTCGTCCAACCTACCTCTAAAGATTTGAAGGTCTCCCTTTCACCAAAATACGTCTTAAATCCGGCAAGGGGGTTCCTAGCATTTCCGTTAGCGTCTACAATCCCACCACTGATGTAGACATTGTTATTGAAGAAATAGCCCGCGGCCAAACCCAAGGAGGAATCGGGCAGCCCTCCGATAGTTCCTGACCCGGTCTGAAATTGGAGGTTTGTGAACCCCTGCCAGGGACTCGCAAGTGCATATGCATCAACATAGTCGGTGACATCGAGCCAACCCACGTAAATGGCACCTCGACCTTGGGCAAAATTCTGATTCCAGAAGAGGTGTGTCAATCGCAATCTCTGATCACTATATGTGGCACCGATAACGCCAGCATACCCCAGTTCCCCGGCGAAGCTCTTGACCGGAACCTTACCCAGGCGATGTCGGTAATCGACCTTGCCAATCAGAGAGCCTGTGTTTTCAGTGCCGCGTCCGGTCAGTACCCACTCCGCGAAGAGACGTGCGACACCGGTGCCGGCCGTATTTTGGCCCACGCTTTCAGTTGCGACCATTCCAAGACCTATAAAGTCGAACCCGAAGTCCAGGCCCGTACGATTCTTTAAGGAGGCTTTCCAATCCGACCATCGGTGCTTCGACAGACTGTCCGAGGCAAGCTGGGCACGCGTCGAACCCGGCCCGGCGAGCTTATCGCTTGCAGATTGCCCATGCAAGGTCGTCGGAACCAAGAGAGCTATGATTACGCACGTTACCATAATCCGCTGATTCAAAGTAAGCGCAAGCAGCATATTCCGTCTCATCCAATTATTATTTTTTAGTGTTAGTAATAGTTTGCTATATAATAATACATAATATAAGCTCCCTAATTATTATAGGTAGGTCAGTCTGCAATTCTTGTTTACAATACCGATGGGGTTTTGATCGAAATTCCGAGAAAACCCTTTCGGAGAATATGTTCCTATTTAGCCGGTAGACTTCCGTCCCAGACCAGTGAACTTGGCACAGTGGTGAAGCGATCGTATCCATCTTCGGTAATCGCAAAGGAATCCTCAATGTTGTACGGCCCAGGCGCATAGGCGCCCTGCGCTGCCATGTAGGAGGTCTCCATACTCACGACCATGCCAGGTTGGAATTCGATATCAAAACCAGGCGCGAACAGTGGATGATCCTCGAGCAACGGTGAGAGGCTGATGCTGTGCCCCATGTGGCCCCTAGCGTAGTTAGGAAAGATTGGAGACTTTTGCACTTCTGCCCGTACTTCAGCATACAGTTCCGACATTTTCACTCCAGGCTTAAGCAATGTGAGGCCTTTCTCGAACCCTTTATACAATGCGTCATAAGTTTCTTCATGCTTGGAGCTAGGCGAACCGCCAACGGCCCAGGTACGCGTGATGTCACTAATGTACCCAAAATGCGTCCCACCACCATCAATACGCATAAGATCACCCTTTTTGATCTCGTAGTTCCGAGGCGACTGGGATACGCCCCAATAAGGTCCAATGCCGATCTGGTAGGACATGCCTTGCATAGTGTGTTCCTTATCTTCTGCCCAGCCCGCAGCCATGATCATAGTGTCAAAAGCCAAGGCATTCATCCCAGGCTCAAGCTGCTGCGCCACGCGCGACTGGACGCGCTCCATGTGCTGCGCCGCCATGCGCAACATATCGATTTCCCATGGTGTCTTGATCAGGCGTGCTTCAAATAACAAGTCATCGGAGTTCACGGACTGATCCTCTGTCACTTGGCTGTTGAGATAGGCCAAAAGCCCTCCGAGCAAGGCGCCCTTCTCGATACCGATCTTCCCATTGGAAGCAAAGTCCTGGGCAGCCTTCAAAGCATCTTTGAAGCCGGCCAGTGGGTCAATAGTTGCGCTGCGTTCCTGGCGCGACTCGTCTGTTCCGTCGTCTACGAAGACGAAACCCGGCATGGCCGAAACCTCAACATCGTTGGTCATTCTTGGTGCATCATCACTTTCCATCAGGTTGATGAATAGGTGAGCATTCCCATCCGCCGGAATAACAGCAGCTGCCTGGCTTCCCGCTGGAACACCAGCTCCATAGGCGAACCTGGACACATAGCCCGTAGCATAGGCTATATTTTCTGGTTTCACAACAACGAGCGCGCCAATACCGTCTCGTTTCATGAGGTTTTGAATACGGCCTAGAATCGCCTTCTGATCGCGCTTCGCCAGCAAAGGGTGAATGTTCTTACCTGGTGCAGGGGCTGGTACGGAGCTCATTGCAACGCTCGCCTTTTCATCCTGATTGGCACAAGAGGTAGTCCAAGGTAGGATCAAACCGGCAGCGGATAAGCCGGCCATTGATGCAAATTCTCTTCGATTAATTTTCATTTTACATTATTTTTTAAAACAAACTTTTTTTTTTCTGTTGATTCTGATAACCAACTCATGAATTCACAATACCAAAATCCATTTGAATAAATTATTTCAATCAAGAATTGGATTTCATATATGAAAAATTTATAAGCGTTTCAGTTTAATAAATATAGCCTAAAATATTCAATATGGATAAAAACTACATGCAGGCCAGACCGTAATTCTCGTGTAAAATACCGAAGGGGTTTTGATCGCGATTACGAAAAAAACCCCTCGGCAATAGATGTTCTTATCCAGTCACTATACGTTCCAGATTAGATGATCGTTGGCCATGGTGAACCGGTCGTATCCATCTTCGGTAATCGCAAAGGTGTCCTCGACGTTGTACCCTCCTGGTGCATAGGCGCCCTGAGCAGCCATATACGAGAACTCCACACAAACGACCATGCCAGGCTCAAATTTGGCTTTTTGACCTCTAGAGATCGTAAGAGAGTCCTCTGCCTGCGGTTTTACGCTAATACTGTGCCCCACGTGGCCCCGGGCGTAGTTAGGAAAGATTGGAGATTTTTCCACTTCTGCACGGACTGCTTCATAAAAATCCCCCATCACCACACCAGGCGCGAGCATATCAAGGCCTTTCTTCATACCTGCATACAATGCGTTATAGGTCTCTACATGCTTTTGATCAGGCTTACCTTCCGAGCCACCAACGGCCCAGGTACGCGAGATGTCACTGATATAGCCCAAATGGGTACTTCCGCCATCAATACGGCAAACATCGCCCTCCTGGATCACATAGTTTCTAGGCGCTAAGCCTATACCCCAGTAAGGTCCTATTGCAGTCTGGTAGCCAAGAAGACTCATTGAGTTTTCTGTATCTTCTGCCCAAGCCGCTTCTTGACATATCTTATCAAAAACCATGGCGTTCATCCCTGGTTTCAGTTCTTGAGCTACGCGTGTCATCCAACGCTCTGCGTGTTGGGCTGACAATCTCAGCATATCGATTTCCCAAGGGAACTTAATCAGACGCGATTCATACATCAAATCAGTACAATCCGATAGCCGATCAGCTCCTAATTCTTTATCCATAACATCCTTAAATGCCCAAGATAACATGCCAAGCTCCGTACCGATTTTTCCATTACCAGCAACGTCCTTTGCAATCTCTACAGCAGATTTAATGGTAACAAGCGGGTCTAATCGGGGATCTTTTTCCGCACGTGACTCCTCGGTTCCGTCATCTATAAAAACGAATCCCGGCATGGCCTCAACTTTCACATCATCTACTACCTGTCTTCGAGCATCATCTGCTTCGTACGAGCTAACACATATATGTGCATCCCCATCTGCCGGGATAACTGCGATTGTCTGTGCCCCTATAGGAAGACTTGGCGTATAGGCAAATTTGGAAAAATAGCCTGTTGCATAGCATACATTTTCGCCTAGCATCAGTATGAATGCACCATATCCTTCTCGTTTCATAATGCCTTGAATACGGCCCATAATATCCTTATGAGGTCGCTTGGCCGCCAAGGGGTGCCAGTTCTTGCCAGGATCGGGGGCGGCTACAGGTCTCCCCATGAGGCTTGTTTTATCATTAGTTTTAGCACCTGCTTGGGTAGTCCAAGGTAGGATCAAACCGGCAGCAGATAAGCCGGCCATTGATGTAAATTGTCTTCGATTAATTTTCATATTAAATTAATATTTTGAAATAGAACATATTGTTTTTAATTGATATTTGGTCCCTGTTTTGAATAGAATTAGGAGGACGAATATATTCTCCTTCAAACCTTTTACTTTTTTCTTGTCTTAATTGCATAGTCTATTTCACTGGTATTGTCAGAACAGGACTCCCACCGCCACCCGAGGGGGCTATTTCCATATTAAATAAGTCGTAGACTGCATTGAAGAAGCGTTTTGAAGCATAATCACGATCGTCCACGTAGAACCAGGTGTCACGATGCTTCACGGCTACGAAAGCGTTCTCCGGGCGCTTACCTTTACTCGAATTCACTACGAACTTATCACTTAAATCTACTGCTCGTCCTTCACTAACCGCTTTATCATAAAGGGCCTTGGTAAAAGCTCTGCCTTCCTCTTCGTCCCCTGGGGGTAATTTAATGCCATAGGCTAGCAAATTCAAAACTGAATAGAAGGTACGCAGCTGCATCCTAACCTCTGGCCGTGGATCGTCAGGCACATTTTCGAAGTCAGTACCCTCGACAACCCGGTTCGGAGAAAAGGACCAGACTCTTTTCAAGGGAGTGGGCTGCAAATTCAGCGTCTGAATTATATACTTTCCATCAGTTGATGTTCGAGCCTCCGGGTCAATCCACATGGCTGGATAATCGTGCTTATCCGTGAAATAGTAGTTCTCTCCACCATCATAGCTTCGAAATCGACCCACACCGCTACCAAGGGCAATGGCGGTAAGCTGGTTATCGACCGTAATCTCTTCACGCGGGATGGCAATGTCAGAGTAGGGGTCGTTCCAACTGAAGGTTCCCACTTTGAGTTGTCCATTGTCCATGAGTCTTCCTATTGATTGGATGACTTTAATATATTCTGGATCACCCGGGCGGAAATCTGTGCCCACACCAGCCTCGGGTCCGCGAACATCGGTAAGTCCCTCGACCATTAAAGCCAACAGGAAATCGAAACGGTAGCCAGCCTGGGCCATACTGGCGATTGTTAGAACACTCATCCTAGAGGTCAGGGGCCCTAGGATCTCATGGCCCTGTCTGGGCGTGAAGGTGATGGTTGGTGTATTAGAATAGCCAATATTGGCTCCTGCGTTGCCGGAACCTCCTAAGGAGGTGGATGCACCGCCCGAAGCTCCAGCCGAAAAGCTCATTGTTGCGTTGATGTTTGAAATAGTCACAAACTGAGGTGCTTCGTAATACCGCCGACGAACAATGTTGAGCAAAAGTTCCTCTTGGATTACCTGTTCGACAGCTTTGTTATAATCGATATGAGACTTAAGTACGACCTTTGGCCCAATTGATTTGCAGCTGGAGAGAAATAGCACTACCAAGAGGATGCCAAGTCCCATGCTGACTCTGAGCCAATCGGTCGCTTTCGTCAAATGCGTTCGTGTATCGATAGTTCTTACTTTACCCAATCTTTCCCTTAGATTCTTCATTATAAATCCTTCCGCTTTGCGAATTCCGGACTTACCGGTAAGGTGTGTATGGATCATGAATTTAAGTAATTAAAATTGGATTTTGATATGCTGTGCTCACCTTAAATAGGAATTAATTTAATTTTCAGTTCTACCATGGCAAGGGTATAACCGGTGCTATTTGTAAGCGTACCAGATGCTTCGGTCCAAAAGCCTCAGGCGATGCCGCGTAGTACCAATACTGTAAGGCTAATTTAACCGGTAAATTGCCGAACTTTGTCACTTTGACGACTCCTGTTCCCAAAGGAAGTGTAAGCTTACTCCCTTTTTCTGCGTTATGATTAATGGCAAAGGTTGGTGTGCCTGCTATTTGCCAGCCATTTTTCAGGCCAACAATATAGAAGTATTGGCCTGCGGTAACGCTTGATTTTCTTGGTACGCCTGCCGTTGATGTCACAAACGCATCCTGCATGATGTTAAAACTTTCCGTGCCAGGATCACCACCACTACCGACACCAAAGCCGTGATTCACCATAATCCCTAGAAACCCAAAATTCGTGGTTTTACCGATGATAACTTCTGGTCCCAACGTCGTGTATTTGGCTTTAAGCTCTTCGATAGATGCTGTACGAAATCCAGCAAATACCCCTATCATTGTCATCCACTTTGATGGCCATGTTTTTCCCAAAGCAACGTCTGCACTAATATTTCCTAAGCCAGCCTTGCTACTAAATCCATCTGTTCCCGAAACCGGCTGGCTTAAATAGACAGGGATCAATGGTCGCACGAATAAATTCACACCTGTACCCAGCGGAATAGGTAAACTGGGTTGAAAGTTGAAAACAACACCGTTTTGCCCTGCGTCTGGAACATCTCCTGAATATCGTGAGTAGTCAAATTGAGTAAACAAAACGCCTAATGTTGCATTTGGATTTGCCAATTGTTTAGCAAGATCATCAGAACTTTGCTCTGTCTTCTGTTCTGTATCATCTTGAGCCTTCAGCTCCATGAAAGCGAACAATGATATAATCAAGATTATACATGTTTTCATAGAGATCACGTTTTTACCTATCTGGATCATGGTTGGTGTTTTTAATTACTTCTTGTCTTTCTTCTAATTGCTAATCCTGGCGGGGCATCGAGTAAATCTTTACCATTCTAAATAATTGGTGTTCCCATTACCAACACATAAACCATGACTTCTTTTCTAGACTGTTTATAATGGTCGTGCTCTATGTTAAAATACCTCAATGTTTGCCAAGAAACAGCCTTATGAGTTAAAGCAACCCAAAAAAATCAAATCAGGCTTAACCTTATGTTCTAAAAAATTAACCTATTGTTCCAACTGCGATTTTTCTCTGTATTTGCTGATAGATAGGCCCATTTCTTTTGGAAAGATTTTGGTGAAATATGGGAGGCTATCCACACCTACTTCGAAAGCCACCTGGCTGA
>JABXHZ010000413.1 GCA_013373335.1 Cyclobacteriaceae bacterium
ATCCGGCTTACTTATTCTTATGAGCAAGGCACAAAACATAGGAAACCTCCAATTTTGTCGGGTTCTAAATCACATTGATTGCCTAGGCTAAAACCAATCTCCAATTCATCACCCTTTAGGGGATCCGAAAGCATTCTAGTTTTGAATTGGGTGAGTTCCTATGCCCCTCCATTGATAGAATTCGACATTAACTTGTCTTTAGCGAAATTGTGTGAGCAGATTCTTTATTCAAAAGAAGCTATTTTCCAATCTTTCCAATTAAATTGAGTCAAATTGAAATTAGATGGACTCTTTACAAAAACTCACTTATTTACTCTATAGCAGTTCCCGCCTACTCATTCAGCAAATCCAATTACAACTCCAGGAATTTGGACTTACCTATACCCAATATTTAACTCTTTCAGTACTATGGGAGGAAGATGGACAATATGTAAACCAAATCGGTCAAAAGTTGGAATTGGACTCGGGAACCCTCACCCCCTTGTTGAAAAAACTGGAAGCCCAGAACTACCTGAGACGGGTACGAAGCGAGGAAGATGAGCGCAAAGTCAAAGTAGAACTCACTTATCCAGGAAAATCACTACAAAATAAAGTTGAATCTGTTCTGACCCAGTTTGCCTCAGAATTAGAACTTATGCCAGAATCCCAACTCCCAAAGTTAAACAGTTCGCTATCGGACTTGTTATCCCAATTAAAATCACTTGACTAATATGGAAAAACTAAACATCGACTACACAGCAGTGGCCATCAATACGGGTGGTCGAAAAGGCCATGTCCGAACAGATGACGGTAAGCTGGATTTTGACGTATCCATGCCCAAGGAAATTGGAGGTGATGGAGAAAAAACCAACCCAGAGCAGTTTTTTGCAGCCGCTTATGCCACTTGTTTTGGGGGAGCTTTGGGCGCTGTAGCAGGAAAAACAAGCCTTCGTGATTCTGAGATCAAAGCTAAAGTTCATTTGGGCAATTATGGCCCCGATAGCTTTGGATTGGCAGTGGATATCGAAGTGAAAATTCCACAAGCTGAATCTTTAGCCCATGCCCAAGAATTAGTCGAAGCTGCTCATGCAGTTTGCCCTTATTCCAAAGCCACTCGCGGAAACATAGAAGTTACGGTGAAAGCGGTTGAATAGAAAAATTGAAATTATCACAACAACAAAAAAGGCTAGCCGATTGAATCAGCTAGCCTTTTTTTATGAATTTAACCTTTAATTATTTTCCTTTTTCACCGATTGAAATCATCGCACATCGGAAACCAATGTGATTGGTAGCAGAATCCTGATGCATGAATCTTCGGGTACCCGGAGCTAACCAGTAGGTCACATCTCTCCAGCTTCCTCCTTTATAAACCCGAATTTCATCAGTTAGCATAGAAACCTCATAGTTTTCAGCTTCATCACCATATCCATCTTTTCGAAGTGGGTTCAAATCATCCGCATCCTGGAAGGTCATCGGACGATAGACGTCATATACCCATTCGTTCATGTTTCCAGCCATATGATACAATCCAAAGTCGTTAGGCGCCATATCATACACGTTGGTAGGAAGGATTTCACCGTCATTACGCTGATTTCCTGAAATACCTCCATAGTCACCACGGCCTCGCTTAAAGTTAGCTAAGAAATCACCTTGCTTTCCTTTACGCTTTACATTGTATGGGTTACGAACACCACGACCATCCCAAGGATAGATACGTCCGTATTCCTGATTTTCGTCCAAATATTGGGTTCCGATCATCGCCTTAGCTGCATATTCCCATTCGGCTTCAGAAGGAAGACGGAAATCAGCCATCGCCACACCTCTTTCAATTAATTGGGCTTTGGTAAATGTAGAATCCAATTCTCTTTCCTGTCTGATCAACTCCTGCACATAATCTGTTCTCCACTTAGCATAAATATTTGCCTGAGTCCAAGAAACACCGGCAACTGGATAAAAATTGAAACCAGGGAATCGGAAATAATAAGACTGATACATGTCATTGAAAGACAAAGCACCGCCCCACACATCTTCTCTAGGCTCTAATTTCAACAAGGAGTCTGCACTCACTTTTTTCTTCATGTCAAACAGGAATTCCCGATAATCGTTATTGGTGATTTCTGTTTCGTCCATGTAAAAATTAGCCACTGTTACGGTTCGCTCCAGGTTGTCACGGAATGCCATGATATCTTCTTCCTGAGAACCAATAACCGCACGGCCACCTTGAATAAATTTCAAGTTTGGACCCGGAATTTGCTCAGCATTTCTCGCCACAAAAAATTGCGTGGTGTCTTGCTCGTCAAAGGAAAATTCCGCTCCTGTTGTAGCACTTCGCTTACCAGGTTTTGCGGCAGTTCTCCGACCGTAGCCCGGAGTTTTGTTACAAGAGGAAAGGATAGAGCTGCCTACGATCAACAAGGCTGTTGCCCAAAGTCCCCAAGATTTTTTACTCGAATACATATGAAAAGAGGTTTTTTTGCCCAATTTGATTTGCTAATATAAGTTCATTCGGATGGACTTGCAATCATTGCCAACCGACTGAAAACGTTGATTTTTGCCAAATTTGCCCAAATCACAAGGTATCTGCAAAATTCCAGTGCGAAACTGCAATATTTATGCCAGTTAAATTTTTGTAAAATTAGCTTTCTAGCATGTCTTTCAGCCATTTTTGACCTTCAGAAATGCTGGAAACATTCGAAATCGTAAGAATCAAACGATTCTTGTACTCCTTTATTTTAAAATATCGGGAGTTAATTTGAGCAAAGGCCATGATTTTCTGGAAGATAGGTGAAGTGTAAAAATCCTCCCGGTCCGAAGGCAACAAATAACATTTCATTTGCCCGTTTTTCAAGACCAATTTTTCAATTCCCAACTTTTCTGCCTTCCATCGCAAACGTACCGTTTGCATCAAATCTTGAACAACTGGAGGAACGGGACCAAAACGATCATCTAACATTTGGGCAAATTGTCCCAGCTCTTCCTCGTTTTTAATTGAATCCAACTTGGAATACAAACTCAAGCGTTCGCTGATATTGGCAACGTATTCTTCCGGAATCAATAATTCCAGATCTGTTTCTACCGTGCAATCCTGAACCAGCACCTTGACCTTTTCTTTCAAATCCACTTCAAACAAGGCTGCAAACTCATTCTCCTTCAACTCCTGCACAGCTTCGTCGAGAATTTTATGGTACATCTCAAAACCTAAGTCCGTGATAAACCCGCTTTGCTCGGCTCCCAACAAATTTCCTGCTCCACGAATATCCAAATCCCGCATAGCTACTTTGAAGCCATCTCCCAGATCTGAAAACTCTTCCAGCGTTTGCAATCGCTTTCTGGACTCAGGGGTCAAGCCGGACATCGGTGGAGTCAACAGGTAACAAAAAGCCTTTTTGTTGCTTCGGCCTACCCGCCCACGCATCTGATGCAAGTCGCTGAGACCAAACATATGCGCCCGGTTGATAATGATGGTATTGGCATTGGGAATATCAAGCCCGGATTCGATGATATTGGTAGAAACCAAAACATCATACTCATGCTCGATGAAATCCACCATGATTTTTTCCAACTTTTTACCATCCATTTGACCGTGTGCTCCGACCACGCGGGCATCCGGAACCAGCTTCTTGATCAGGTTGGCGATACTATCAATTTCTCCAACCCGGTTGTGGACGAAGAAAACCTGTCCTCCGCGGCGAAGTTCATAAGCCACAGCATCGCGAATCACTTCCTCTTGAAAAGTCTGTACTTCGGTTGTAACAGGTTGGCGATTCGGAGGAGGGGTAGAGATGACAGATAAATCCCGAGCCCCCATCAAAGAAAAATGCAAGGTTCGAGGAATAGGTGTAGCGGTCAGGGTCAAGACATCCACATTAACCCGTAGATTCTTCAGTTGATCTTTAACCCGAACCCCAAATTTCTGCTCCTCATCAATGATCAATAGCCCTAAATCCTTGAATTGAAGGCTTTTATTCACAATTTTATGGGTACCAATCAGGATGTCTATTTTACCTGATTTGACTTCTTCTACTATTTGCTTTACCTGTTTGGCCGTACGGAATCGGTTGATGTAATCCACCGTCACAGGAAATCCCGATAGCCGTTCCTTGAAGGTTTGGAAATGCTGCATGGCCAAAATGGTTGTGGGTACCAAAACGGCCACCTGCTTTCCATCGTTGACTGCTTTAAAAGCTGCCCGAATGGCCACTTCGGTTTTACCAAACCCCACATCCCCGCAAACCAATCTATCCATGGGATAGCTTTTTTCCATGTCTGCCTTCACGTCACTCGTAGCTGCAGCCTGATCGGGGGTGTCTTCATAAATAAAGGAACTTTCCAACTCAACCTGCAAAACCGAATCTTGGGAATAAGCAAAACCCTGGGCCGACCGACGCTTCGCATAAAGGGCGATAAGGTCTTTGGCTATATCCTTGACCTGTTTCTTGGCCTTTTTCTTTTTGTTTTCCCACTCGGGAGACCCCAATTTGGACATGGTCGGCATCTGACCTTCCTGCCCGGAATACTTGGAAATCTTATGCAAAGAGTGGATGTTGACATACAACAAATCATCATCCCGGAAGACTAAGCGAACGGCCTCTTGCATTTTGCCGCCTACTTCCACTTTTTCCAAGCCGGCAAAACGACCCACCCCATAGTCGACATGGACAATGTAATCCCCCGGATGCAAAGCCTTGAGCTCTTTAAGCGTAAGTGCCTTCGATTTGCTGGCTTTCTTTCGGGATCGATAGCGATGGAAACGTTCAAAAAGCTGATGATCGGTATAACAGATCAGTTTATTCTGCTTATCCTCAAAACCTTCCCGAAGGCCCAGAAGCATAGTCTGTACCTGCAAGGTGGGATCCAATTCGGCAAAAATTCCGACCAGCCGATCAATCTGCTTTGCATTTTCTCCGGTAATCAAATTGGTGAAGCCCTGCTTTTCATTCTCTGCAAGAGTACTTACCAAAAGGTCAAAGTTCTTATTGAAAGAAGGCTGCGGCTTGGAATCCCAGGATAACTCCGTACTTCCTTTTAAATAAAATTGCTTCCCGAACTCTACCATTTTGAAGCCTTTCACCTGCCGGATGAAATCGTCCCCTTTTTCAAAAAGATCTTGGGGCTTCAGCACTGTCTTGGTCTGATTGGTTTTAGCCAAAATCTGATCAAAGGCCAGTTCTGCCTTATGAAAACACTCCTCCATCACATCAGCGGTGAGCTGATAATCCTTGATCCAAAGGGTGGTGTTTTCCGGTAAAAAACCTAAAAATGACTGCCTAACTTCCTGCAATAATTTGGTTTGGGTATTCGGGATAAGGGAAATCTGCTCTACTTCTGCAATGGACAATTGTGTCTCAGGATCAAAAGTCCGAATGCTTTCGATTTCCTTTCCAAACAGCTCCAACCGATAGGGATTTTCATTGGAAAAGGAAAACACATCCAAAATACCTCCACGAATGGCAAATTGACCAGGCTCGTAGACAAAATCTGTCCGCTCGAAATCATAGCTGTGAAGCAATTCTGCGACAAATTCCATATCTACCTGCTCACCTACCCGCGCCTGAAAAGTATTTTCCTGCAAAGACCGCTTATTGATGACCTTTTCATACAAGGCTTCTGGATAAGTGATCAGAATCAGATCTTTCTCTTCCGCATTCAATACATGATTCAGGATTTCAGAACGCAGCAGCACATTGGCATTATCCACTTCCTCGTAGTGATAGGGCTTTTTAAAACTAGAAGGAAAGACCAAGTATTCCTCCTTGCCCATTAGGTTTTGCAGGTCAGTATTAAGGTAGGCCGCCTCTTCCTTATCTTGGGCAATGATCAAATGAAATCCTCCCGCCCGCTGAACAATTGTCGCAAAAACGACCATGTCCAAGCTGCCGGATAGCCCTCGAATCTGGAAATTCCCCTTGGGGCTTTGCGCGAGCTTTTCGGTGAAAGTCCTCAGGAAAGGATCCGAATGATAAATGGAAAGGAAAGATGCTCTATCCAAAACGGTTGGGTTTTGTTTGGGGGCGCAATTTAGGCTATTTCATTTTTTCAAATTAGAATTCGTCTGAAATATCCCAAGTCCTGAACCTAAGGCGCTATAAATTGTTTTCCTCTCAATGAATCAGTCTTCCGAACATAAAACCTGGTTTCAGCGCATCGAATCCATGCATCCTTATGAGACGCTACTCTACTTGGGAATGATTGGTAGCGGTCTAATATTTCTGTTTTTGGTGGTCGCCTTTTTGTTTTCCGGACTAGATCAATTGGAAGGGATGAATAAAAAAATCCCTGTTTCTTTTCTGATTTCGACCTTTTTGCTAGTCTCCAGTGGCTATACTGCCACCAAAATGCGGATCTTCTACCAAGAGGAAAAAGCTGAAAAGGTTACCCGGGCTTTGGGAACAACCCTGTTGTTGGGAATCATATTTACAGGGCTTCAAATCACCGGATGGATGGAATTGCAGGCCATGGGCATTGATTTCAAAGGTATTCCCAGTGGTAGTTTTCTGTACCTCTTGTCGGGTATTCATATTTTCCACTTGTTGGGAGCTATGGTTTTTGCGATGATTTTATGGGTGCAACTTCGAAAGCGAAAACATGATGAAATACAGCGACTCATCCTTTTCACCAATCCTTTTGAAAAAATGCGCCTTCGCCTTTTCACAGTCTATTGGCAGTTTATGGATGGGATCTGGCTAGTATTATTTTTATTGTTTGTAATCAGTTTGTAAAAAAATGAAGCTCACGCTAGAAACCCAGGTGGAACAAGATTATTTGACCGTTAAAGACGGTTTTCAAGAAGAGCTATTCAAAAAACTAAGCCCTCCTTTCCCTCCTGTGAAATTGCTTCGCTTTGATGGTTCAAAAAAAGGGGATGTCGTATCCCTGGAGTTGAACTTTATTTTTTTCAAACAAAAATGGACCAGTGATATCACCGAAGATTTTACTGACGATAAAGAGTTTTATTTCATAGATCAGGGGAGCCAACTTCCCTTTTTCCTCAAAAAATGGACCCATAAGCATCGGGTGATTTCCACGGATAAAGGGAGCCTCATTCGAGATGAAATTGACTTTGAGGGACCCAATGGACTATTGACAATCCTCCTCTATCCGGCTCTCTGGGCTCAATTTCTCTATCGAAAGCCTATCTACCGACGATTTTTTAAAAAAGCCTAAAGCTGGGGTAAGTTTTCGCAGTTTTTGATCTGACAGTCTCCATACAAAACCAAGGAGTGGGAGGTAATGGAAGATTCAAATTCTTTTCCAATCAACTCCTTGATCTCATTGATCTTAGGATCAGAAAATTCACGGATTTTCCGACATTGATTGCAGACATGATGATCGTGATGCTTATAAGTCAATGCCTGTTCGTATAGCGCTACCTTATCTTTAAACTGGTGCTTGACAGCCAAACCACTTTCTACCAACAAGTCCAAAGTATTGTAAATGGTGGCCCGGCTGATGGTGTAGCCCTTGTTCCGCATTTTCAAAAAAAGCCCCTCCACGTCGATATGCTCGTCCTGAGGAAGCAAATACAATTCATCAATTACCGAGAACCGCTCCGGAGTTTTTCTGCTTCCTTGTTTAATGAGGAAATTCTCAAAAATTTTTTTTGCTTTTTCTATCAGCGCCGTATCTGCCATGTTTATTCTGGGTCTGAAAATTAAAGATGCGGGATAATCAATTTTTTGACAAGCATGTGTGAAGCTTTGATATAATTTGGTTTCAGTCTAATTAAAAATTTATGGAAACATTGAGGGTAGGGATTTTCGTTTAATTCTTATATGCATTAGATGCAAAATTGTAAATTAAGAAACCACCCGATCCCAACAGATTTGAAAAGACTTCTGGTTCTATTTTCACTCATCTTTGTCATTGAATTTGGAGCAATTGCACAAATTCCGGGATTCTTTATGAAAGAAGACAAGCGGCGAGTGATTTTACCATTTTACGCTTCCAACAGCCTCATTATTGTCCCTGTATCCATCAATGGCACCTATCCAGTGAATTTCCTGATCGACACAGGCGTGCGATCCAATATCCTATTTAGTAAAAATCTAGGCGATGCAATGGGCTTGAAATATTCCCGGCGACTCAACCTTATGGGAGCGGACGGCTCAGAAGAAATCATGGCCCAAGTTTCACCAGTGAATTATTTAGACCTCGGTCCCATTGAAGGTAGGGCTCAAAGTTTATTAGTTTTGGAGGAGGATTTTTTGGAACTGGAATCCGTGGTAGGGGTACCGATATATGGAATCATCGGCTATGAATTTTTCAAATTCAATCCCGTCAAAATCAATTATGATGACGAGCGCATTGAGTTTTTCAGAAGGAATGCCATGAAATGGCGGCCTCCTTTTTACACGAAAGTGGACATGACCATTGAGCAGAACAAACCCTATATCAATGCCAAAGTCAAACAGCGAAACGGGGATATTCTAGACTCCAAACTTCTGATTGATACCGGAGCCAATCATGGCTTACTCTTGAATCAGGAAACTACGGATCGTATCGAACTTCCACCCTTGAATATCGAAACAGAACTGGGACAAAGTTTAGGAGGCACGCTTTATGGACATATTGCACGGGTAGACTGGGTCAAAATTAATAGCCTTAAACAGCGGGAGGTGCTGACTTCTTATCCTGAAAAAACGGCCTTTAGCTACATTATTCAGGAAACCGGTCGCTATGGTAGCCTCGGTTCAGAGATATTGGGTCGAACACGCATCATCCTAGATTACCCCCGAAAACGGGCCATGTTCAAAAAAGGGGAAACCTTTTATGTTCCTTATGAATACGACATGAGTGGAATCACCGTCAAAAAAGTTCCCACTGATGAAAAACGCTTCTACATCGGAACTGTACGGGAAGGCTCCCCCGCAGCCAAGGCTGGTATTCTTCCTTTTGACGAAGTGCTGAGCATCAATAAAATTCCGATCATTATTTGGGAACTGGCAGAGGTCATCAAACTGCTCCGATCCGAGGAAGGTAAAGTCGTGGAGTTCAAAGTCAGAAGGTACTTTGACGATACCCTAACCCGCTACGAGGATTTTACGTATCAGATTACCTTGCAGAAACAGATTTGATCGAAAGCAAAGCATCAAAAAATTATTACTTTTGATCACAATCCAGTAAAAATCAAAAACTAACCAACTTGATCACAGATTAAAAAACAGACACTATGAAAAAAGTATTGATTCCAATTGCCATTCTAGCTGTAGTGGGGATTTTTATCTACACCAAAGCCGTAGGCACTTACAACAGCTTTGTTGCTTCTGAAGAGCAGGTGAATGGCATGTGGGCTGAGGTCGAAACGCAATACCAACGCCGAGCTGACCTGATCCCCAACCTAGTAAATACCGTCAAAGGCTATGCGGATTTCGAGCAGGAAACCCTAACCGGGGTAATCGAAGCACGCGCAAAAGCCACTTCCATTACCATCGATCCAACCAACCTGACTCCGGAAAATATCGAGCAGTTTCAGCAAGCTCAGGATCAACTTTCAGGAGCTTTGAGTAGACTATTGGTTGCTGTAGAACGCTATCCGGATCTGAAAGCCAACCAAAACTTCCTGGAGTTGCAGGCTCAATTGGAAGGCACAGAAAACAGAATTGCGGTAGCAAGAAGAAACTTCAATCAGGAGGTAGTTGCCTACAACACCAACTTGCGTACTTTCCCGAACAACATTTTTGCCGGATGGTATGGATTTGAAACCAAAGGAACCTTCGAAGCTTCAGCAGGCGCTGAAAACGCTCCGACTGTTCAGTTTTAAGTTCTGAAAAATGGCTGAAAAACTATTTTCTACCGAAGATCGAGAACAAATCGTCCAAGCCATAGTAGGGGCAGAAAAAGTTACTTCCGGAGAAATCCAGGTACACATCGAAAACAACTGCCGCATCGACGTACTCGATCGGGCGGCAGAGGTTTTTGAAACCCTCAAAATGTATCAAACCAAGGATAGGAACGGAGTGCTTTTCTACTTGGCAGTGGAAGATCACAAATTTGCTGTTCTGGGAGATGCAGGAATCAATCAAGTGGTCCCTGTGGACTTTTGGGAGCAGATCAAAAACCGTATGGCCGAGTTATTCAGCAAAGGTCAATTTACCCAAGGCTTAATCGAAGGAATCCAATCCGCCGGAAAAGCCCTATCCGAACATTTCCCTCACCAAGGCGACGC
>JABXHZ010000039.1 GCA_013373335.1 Cyclobacteriaceae bacterium
CGGCTTGCTGATTCTTTTGGGAGTGATCTTGGGTACTTTTTTGGAAAAAACAGGAGGAGCCTTAGTCATTGCAGAAAAAATCCTGAGCTGGATCGGTAAAAAGTCCGTGAACCTCACCATGATGCTGGGGGGATATATTCTTTCTATTCCAGTTTTTGGGGACTCTACCATTATCATGATGAACCCCATCGCCAAATCCTTGGCAGTAAAAAGTAACCGTTCTTACGCAGGAACCATGATTGCGCTTTCGCTAGGTGCCATGTGTAGTCATTCGCTCGTCCCTCCTACTCCCGGCCCTATAGCTACAGCTGGGATTTTGCAGGCAGATTTGGGGCAAATGATCTTTTGGGGAGTTTTAGTATCGCTTCTTACCTTGATTCCAGGCTATATTTTCGTCAACAAGTTTGTTTCAAAAATCCCTTTAGAAGCAAGCATTGAAACAGATGAGGAAACCATTTCACGTAAGGAATTCCCTTCAGCTTTCAAGTCCTTTCTACCTATCATTATTCCACTTGTTTTGATCATTTTAGCTTCTATCGCAAATTATCCAACAAAGCCATTTGGAGAAGGAAGCCTATTAAATTTGATTAAATTCTTGGGTTCCCCAGTAATCGCCCTGCTTATAGGAGCACTACTTTCGTTTACCCTTCCCAAAAAACTAGACAAGAAAATGCTGTCTTCTAGCGGTTGGGTTGGAAAAGCATTGTTGATCGCAGCTCCAGTCATCTTTATTACTGGTGCAGGGGGAGTATTTGGAAAAATGCTTCAAAATTCCGGAATCGGGACCTTAGTCAGTGAAAGCATGAAAGACGCAAACTGGGGGATTTTCCTGCCTTTCTTAATTGCATTTGCTCTTAAAACAGCTCAAGGATCTACGACCGTAGCCATGATTACTACGGCATCAATTATTGCTCCTTTGATGGGACCTTTAGGGTTGGACACTGAAACGATGAAAGTTTTGACTGCACTTTCTGTAGGTGCAGGAGCCATAGCCATATCCCACGCAAATGACAGCGGTTTTTGGGTTGTGACCCAACTTTCCGGAATGACAGTCAAGCAAGGGAATCAATCCCACAGTCTTGGTACGCTAATCATGGGAATATCTGCTATTATTATCATCTATCTGATTAGCCTTTTTGTAGGTTAAGCTATCAACGCGCTGTCCAGCCTCCATCCACAGTTACCATGGAACCAACCATGTAGGTCCCTGCATCTGAAGCAAGGAAAATCGCAGCCCCCTGAATCTCTTTGAGCTCTCCCCATCTTGCAAGAGCAGTTGCTCCAACAATAAACTTCTTTCCTTCTTCAGTATTTGCAATCGGCTCATTCATTTCGGTTAAAAAAGGTCCAGGGCAAATGGCATTTACCGTAATATTCCATGGAGCCAACTCCAATGCCAAAGCCTTTGTCATATTTACAATAGCCCCTTTACTTGCTGTGTAGGGCGTTCTATTTGCGAGACCTACCAATCCCAATGTACTCGCCAAATTGATAATTGAACCTCGCTTATTTGACTTCATATTAGGTATGACTGCTTTTGAAGCCAACCAAGTCCCAGTGACATTGATGTCCATGACTTTTTTAAAATCTTCTTCAGAAAGTTCATCAATCGCACCTCGGATATTGATTCCGGCAGAATTAATCAATGTATCAATCTTTCCAAATGCCTGCAAAGCTGCATGAGCCATGGCTTCCATTTCTGAAGCTTGGGTAACATCTGCTGCAAAGCCCAAAGCTTTCACACCATATTCTGAAGCAATCTCCTCCGCAGCAGCATCACATTCAGATTGATTTCTGCTCACCAACATAACATCCGAACCGGCGGAGGCTAAACCAGCAGCCATGGCAAATCCCAAACCTTTGGAACCGCCTGTTATTATGGCTGCTTTGCCTTTTTGTGAAAAAAGTCCTATACCTGGAAGTTTACTGAAGTCTGTCATCTTATTTATGTCAATAGGTTAATTTTTGAATAATAAAGGCATTTTTGAACATGTTCTTCCTCCAAAGCTAACTTTTCATCAGGCGATAAAGAACTCGTTTCAGGAAGTTTTCCGTTAAACTCATGCTGACGAACCATAGCCAAATTCCGAGCAAATTCAACTGCGGAGGGATTATCAAAAGTGGCCCAATATTGTTCTTTTAAACAAGGTATTTGAAGAGGATCACGCGTTATCATTTCCAATGAAAACCGAATTGCCGGATTATACTTTTTACATAGATCCATACCTTTTTTAAGATCTACAATCCCTTCCCCCAAGGGAACTTCTGAAAGGAGAAATCCATCTTTATATTCTTTAACTCCCATGTCTTTGATATGGGTAGAAAAGGCATAAGGAGCTAAAGTTTCAATGACTTGATTCGGATCTTCAAGCAGCGATACATTATTTCCAAAATCAACGGTTGCGCCTACCCATTCGGAACCCAAGTTTTCCAAAATTTCCACTAATTCAGCAGCCTTCCAATCCTTATGATTTTCAACAGCCAATTTGACTCCATGCTTTCGAACTATCTTTTCGGCCAACTGTAAAGCGTGAATGGCTTTAGATTTAAACTCATCGAATTGATTCTTCGATTCAAAATTCTCATATCTCCTACCATTCAAACATACCGTCCGAAACACAGAAATACCCGCTTGTTTTCCTATTTCGATTTCACTTTCAAATCGCTCAATATCCGCCTCATCCCTAGGAAGTCCAATGCTTCCTTCCAAGTACATTTCTGCACTATCGATCTCCATCCTAAGTTTTTTTCCGAATTCTTCCGTCCAGCCGTTTACCATAGTCTGAACTCCCCCCGCTCCCAAATTATGACAATGCTTGACTAAATTCAAAGCATCCAAAAAGGGGGGATATTTTTCACTCTTAACCCTGCCCCCATAACGCATCCCGTAAGAATGCACCACCACTCCCATCGAATAATCTTTCAAGAATTCAGGGATATTTGGGAAAGGAATCGAAAAAGCTAGCGTTGCTAAACTGCTTTTTTGGATAAAGTCTCTTCTACTGATGGATTGCTTCACGAGTTTAGGGATTAGGATCAGTTTGGGTTAATTTTTCAATATGTGCATTCAATTCTGATTCAGACCAAGGATACACCCTCCCCTGTGATGTGTGGCGTGTTCCTCCCACTAATCTAGGAGCAATAGGACCTGCATGATTCCCCCATTCATTCCGTATATAGGTCAAAATTGCCGCAATACTTCGATCGTCCATCGTGGAATGTGATGGCATAACAGGTAAAATTTCAGGTGCATCATATAGCTTTCCTTTGACTGTAATTGGCCCTTCTATCCCATGCAAAAGGATCAAAGCCAGTCTTCGTTCATCTCCAATTACCCATTCGGAACCATCCAAGGGTGGCCCCATTCTACCCACACCTGCACCATTTCCACCATGGCATCCTGCACAGGATGCCAAATATTTCTGTCTTCCTTCGGTAAATAACTTTTGGGAATTCTCATCCAAAGCTAAGTTTGTTCCTTTATTTTTTTCTGGAGAAAACCCCTTCCATTTAAAGAGATTCTTGGCCCGTTCAAGAGAAGATTGGTCCGAAAAAGGGCTATTTTCCGAGAAAAGTAATGGCTGTTCGGAAAGGGAAAACTTTCCAAGGTTTTCGGGATTTCCTCCCTGGATCGCCAAACCTGAAAGAATCGATACAGAAGTCCAATGATCTGGGGCATTTTCAATCCATGAA
>JABXHZ010000387.1 GCA_013373335.1 Cyclobacteriaceae bacterium
AAAGTATTTAAATGTCAAGGATTCCTTTTCTTCCTTCTTGATTTCAGGCAGAGGAACGGTATTTTCTTGTTTGGGCGCAGTGTTCTGTTTGTTTTCCGGAGCTTTATAGCCTACCAGATCATCGGCTTTCTCAAAACTTTCTTTGGACTTTTTTGAATAGCCTAATTTCTCCTCAACCAATCCTTTATTGTTGTATGCAACTGCATCTTCCGGATCTAATTCAATCGCTTTTTCATAATCTTCGATAGCGCCTTGTAAATCCCCGATGCGGTCTTTGAAAAAAGCTCGACTGCTATATCGATAAGGGTTGTTTGGGTCTAGATTGGCTGCTCGGTCAAATTCCGCTAAGGCTTCCTCATTTCGATTAAGCAGGTGTAAGACTACTGCTCGGTCTGCAATAAAATCAGTATTATATGGCTCAAGAGCTACAATCTGATTAAAATCTAAAAGAGCATTTTCAGTTTTTCCCATACGGGATAGTATCCGGCCTCTATATAAAAAGTACGAGGTCTGAGTTTGATCTTTTTCGATAAGCTGATTGAAAACTGTGAGCGCTTCCTCGAATTTCCCTGCTTTGTAATATTCTATACCTACTTGAAAGTTCATGTCTTGCTTTTGGAATAAATACAAAGTTAAGGCATGAATAGTTTTTCAAATAATCAATTTGCTTTGGAGGCTTTTGAACAGTACTCTTATCTTTAAGTCCCAAACCGCTGATCTATGCCTAAAAATCCTAACGATGTTGTCAAAGATTTGAAAGCCGGAAAGTTTTCACCGGTTTATTTTTTGGATGGAGAAGAACCCTATTACATTGATTTGATCACCAAGATCATTGAAGAGACAGCAATTCCAGAGCATGAGCGTGGATTTAACCAATTGGTGATTTATGGAAAAGACGCCAATATGGGGGTTGTTTTGAATAATGCCCGGAAGTTTCCGATGATGGCTGAGCGCCAACTTGTGGTAGTTAAAGAAGCCCAAAGCTTACCGGATTGGGGAAATGAGGGTGTCGCCGAACTTTTGATTAAATATCTGGAAAACCCGCTGCCCAGTACTATTTTGGTTTTTGCCTATAAGTACAAGAAAGTTGACGGGAAGACTATTCTTGGAAAAGCCCTAAATAAGCACGCCGTATATGTCCGCTCCGAGAAGGTGCCGGATTATAAGATGAATGAATGGGTGGAGCTGTACATCAAAGGAACGGGTCATCAAATTGACCCGAAAGCTGCGGCCCTGCTCGCTGATTCAATAGGGAATAATCTGGAAGTGATGACCAATGAAATCGGCAAAATGCTGATTAATTTCAAAGAACCTACTCAGATTACGGTTGACCACATTTCCAAATATGTGGGAATCAATAAGGATTACAATAATTTCGAATTGCTTAAAGCGATTGGTTATAAAAATGCTTACAAGGCCAATCAGATTATCCAATACTTTTCACAGAATCCCAAAAATCACCCGGTGATTCCTCTGTTTTCTTTGATTTATTTTTATTTCAGACAGTTGGCCTTGATTCATGAGCACAAAGCGCAGACTAACGATCAAGTAGCCGGGATTTTGAAAATGAATCCTTTCATTGCTAGGGAATACCTGGCTGTTTCGAGAAATTATAATTTGGGCAAGATAATTGAGGTGTTTAAACACATTCGGGAGGCAGATCTTCGTTACAAAGGAGTAGAATCCGGAAGTATGAGCGATGCTGAAATCCTCCGGGATCTCGTGTATAAGATTTTACACTGAACCTCAATTACCAACTATGCGATACTACCTAGTGCTAATGGCTAGTCTAGGTTTGAGTTGGCAGGCATTCGCCCAGTCTTCTCTTTACCAGACCAGTCCGCAGCGAATTTTGGATGAACAGGCTTCGTTTTTTCAAAATCAGCTTTTTTCAGCTGCACTTTTGGAAAATCAAAATTTAGATTCCAGGGATTTTTATGACGATCAAATTCGATATGGAAAACTTCAGGCCGCTCAATCAGCTCTAGAATTGGAAAGCCCCGATGGTGTAGGATTGATGATGTCCTATATCATGGAAAACAAGAATCATCCCTCTGTAAATTCTGCTGGACTTTATTTGGGAGATCACTTTTTTTATAAAAGAAATTACAAAGAAGCGGTTGATGGGTATCGTTTGGTAAATGCCGCTGATTTGGATCCTGAAAATCAAGTAGATGTATTATTCAAGCAAGGATATGCTTATTTCCAGTTGAAAAATCTTGATTCAGCTGCCATCTATTTTGATCAGGCAAAAATTTTAGGCCAAGCTCTTAGCTATGACGCATACTACTATAGCGGTTATATCGCTATGCAATCAGGAAATACCTCTAAGGCTATTTCAGATCTGGAAAAAGCTGATCAATCAGGATTTTATGCTCCAAAAGTCCCGTATTTATTGGCTTCTCTGTACTATCAAGATGCTCGTTATCAAGATTTGATAGATTATGCTGAAGCGAAACTAGCTTCCAATGCAAATCTCGAGAGAAAGGAAATGATCCACCTATATCTCGCGGAAGCATATTTCGAGCAAAAGGAATTTTCCAAAGCTGCAGCAAATTATGACGCCTTTGTAAACTCCAGAAAAGGAGAGCTTAGTCCAGAGCAGGTTTATAAAGGAGGAGTTGCTCAATTTGAAATTGAGAATTATCAGCGTGCAACTGATTATTTGAAAGTGTCTGCTTCTGCTCCGAGTGAAATGGGGCAGGCTTCATCTTATTATTTGGGACATGCCTACCTCAAATTAGATAACTTTCAATTTGCGAGTACTTCCTTTAAGTCTGCCGCTAATTCAGATTTTAATCTGCAGATCAAAGAAGAGGCATTATTCAATTATGCCAAATCAAACCTTCAAAAGGGAAGTTTTCAGGAAGGTATTTCAGGCCTGGATCAATACTTAAATGAATATCCAAACGGAACCTATCGGGGGGAAGCAGAGACATTGCTCTCGGAAGCATTAATCAATACAAGTGATTACCTGAGGGCTATTGAGCAAATGGATAGGATTCAAAATAAATCTCCCAGAATTCGGGAAGCCTATCAGCGGGTAGCCTATTATCAGGCAATGGTTTATTTTCGAGATAAACGATATCCGGCGGCCATTGCTTATTTGGACAAGTCTTTAGCTTTCCCGGTTAATCGGGATTTGGTCTTAGAAGCGCATTTTTGGAAAGGGGAGATTTATTCAGCAAGCGGTCAATTGGATCAGGCTATTCCTTCCTATCAAAAAGCCCTAGATCTAGGACGCACTACTTCAAGTGCCTATCTGAATAAAAGTCTATACGGACTGGGTTATGCCTATTTTAATTCAAAGCAATATCGGGAGGCTGAATTCCAGTTTAAAACCTACACAGACCGACTTCGAACACGGGATAATAAAGAATACTATGACGATGCTATGCTTCGTTTAGGGGATTGCTATTATGTTCAAAAGCGGTTTTCAGAAGCTGAGTCTATATTCCAACAAGCGATTTCAGAAAGAAATTCGGGGATTGATTATGCCTATTACCGACTGGGGGTTGTCCAAAACTTTCAAACCAACAATAGTGCGGCTCTTCGAAATTTGGATCAACTGATCGCCAATTATCCAAACTCATTGTATTTAGAAGACGCTTTATTTCAGCGAGGACAAATATTAATGGAGGAGCTTCGGTATAATGATGCCACCTATGCCTTTTCGGATTTGATTTCCAAAAGACCAAACAGTCCCTTTGTTCCTTTCGCCTTAGAAGGTAGAGCAGTGGCTAATTATTCAATTCAAAATTACAATGAGACCATTAGGGATTATCAAACTATTTTAAATGAACATCCCAATTCCTCAAACTCAGAAACTGCCCTGAAAGGGCTTCAGGAGGCTTTAGCACTTCAGGGTAGAGCTGGAGAGTTTTCAGCATATTTGGATAAATACAAGCAAGCCAATCCAGATGGTGGATCAGTTCAGTCTCTTGAGTTTGAATCTGCCAAAAGTTTGTATTTCGAAAGGAATTATGCGAAAGCTGCAATCGCATTTGATAATTATCTCAGAAGTTATCCCCAAACGGCACAACGAAATGATGCCCTTTATTATATGGGTGATTCATATTTCCAATCTGGGGATCAGGAAAATGCCTTAGCGGCATTTTTGCAATTGGAGAAAGAATCGGCATCCCCACAGCGACTTCGGGCAATGCAAAAAATTGGGGAAATAAGATTGAACCAAAAAGATTATGCTGCGGCAATTCCTTACTTGGAGCTTGCCGCATCTAATGCCCGGAGCAAAGTGGAAGAAGCTGAAGCTTTGATGGGTTTATTGGAGGCTTATAATCAAACAAATCGCTATCGTGAAGTAATTTCTTCTGCTGAAAAACTCGAGTCTTTGGATGGGATTTTACCCGAATCTACCCCTAAAGCCCTTTTGGGAAAGGCTAAAGCACAGTTTGCCCTAAATCAGGACCAGGCTGCTGAAGTAACCTTGTCGGTTTTGGTGGATGAATATAAGACACTCGAAGGGGCGGAAGGGTTGTATTTATTGGCAAAGAACTACCAAGAAAAAGGTCAAATCGAACAATCCAATGAAAGCATTTTTGAAATGTCAGGTCCTTTTGCAGATTTTGATTTCTGGTATGGGCAGATGTTTCTGTTGATTGCTGATAATTATCAGCAGCTGGGTGAGGATTTTCAAGCCAAGGCTACCTTAGAATCCATTGTGGAAAATGCCACCAATGAGGAAATCAGAAGAATAGCACAAGAGAAACTTCAAAAACTGAACTAATCCATGCGAAAAGTATATATAGTCTTAGCCTTTGTTTTTTCTTGGATTTCCCAAGACCTTCTTGCACAGATTCAGTCTCGGGGCGAAGTTCAGGATCAGGAGTTTGTAATTCGAAAAGACAGGGTACTTACCCTACCGACGCAGCCGAGGATATATGAAAAACTTCCTGTTTTACCACAGCCCAAAGGGCTTTCGGATTTCAACTATACCGTAAAATTTTATGAGTTAGATCTTCCTCCGGTGGTATTGGATGTAGAACCTGCTCAAAAGGTTTATAGAAGAGAGTATAAGGATTTATACCCTGGATATTTGAAGTTGGGTTATGGGAATTTCGCTAGCCCTTTATTGGAGGCTCGATTTATGGCCACGGAGGTTTATGACTGGAATTACAGTTTAGACCTTAAACATCAAAGTTTCGGAAAAGGCCGTGTATTGGACGAGCAGTCCAAAGAATCTCACACACAACTAGGAGGGAGGGTTAGTTATTTTCTGGATCAAGCTGAGGTTTTTGGAGGCTTAAATTGGAAGCAGGATTCTTATTCGTTTTATGGAATAGATACATCCATTTTCAGTAATCCGAATCTGGAATTTGAAGGAATTCAAGGAAATGTATTTACTACCATTCAGGTTTCTGCGGGTGTTCGGGATATTGAAAAAGTAGGGCCGGTTTCTTACGAGGGTAGAGTTCATTTTAGAAATTTCAAGGATAGTTATATGGCTCAGGAAAGTGAGATTGGACTATCCGCAAAAGGTATTTTCCGACCATTGGAAGATTGGTCTGGAACGGTTCAGGTATCCTACTTCAACACCACACCAGAAGATGAAGGATATGACTTGAATAGGAATTATTTCGCAATTCGACCGCAAGTGGCCTATCAAATGGACGCTTTGCAATTATCAGCAGGTTTAAATATTATTTCAGAGAATGACTCTGTTCCTGGAAAGTCTAGCGACTTTCGGATTTTCCCTGTATTGAAGGCTTCCTATCAATTTGCTGATGAATTTGGATTTTATGGGGAATTTTCAGGGGATGTCCAGCGAAATACTTACTACACTTTTGTGATGGAAAATCCATTTTTAGGACCATCTAATCAGCTTTTTAACACTATCAATAATTACAAGCTAGCAGGTGGAATAGAAGGACGTGTCCAAAGTAAAATCCATTATAAAGCTGAAATAGACATCAGTCGCTTTAACCAAATGCACTTCTTTATCAATTCTCCGGCTGATACCTCAAGATTCCAGCTGGTTTATGATGATAAAGTCAGTGTATTCAATATCAATGCGGAATTAGGCGTTCAAATCCAATCCATGTATCGGCTCTCTACCCGATTGGATTTGTATCAATATGACCTGAATTCTTTGGATGAAGCTTGGCATCGACCCACTTGGCAAGTTGGAATAAATAATCAGCTTTCTCCCTTGGATAATTTACTTATTCAGATGAATATTAATTTAATGGGAGGAATAAAAGCGCCTCAATTGACTGAAGAACCTGGATTTTATGCTACGCGAAATTTAAAAGCGATAACGGATCTACAGTTGAAGGCCGAATATCAGATAACTGATAAAATCGGTGTGTTTGCTGAAGGTAATAATTTGCTAAATGGCAGAAATATTCGATGGCAAAATTATCCTGTAAGAGGGGTACAATTGTTAGGTGGTGCTTGGCTTAAATTTTAATTTGGGTTTGGCTTTCCCTTCAAATCAATTAGTTTCGTAGCAGGCTATTTTTCTAAAGTCGCTGTGGAGAAAAAAGAAAGCAAAACGTGGAATGATCCTAAGGATTTTGGACTTCCTTTTGTAGAAGTAAAAACGCTAAAAGAGCAGGAAAATCATCTACAAAAAGAAGAAAAAGAAGGAGCTGAGTTAGCTCAGGAAAAACCTTTGGAAGCAAACGAGCTACGGAAGAAAATCCGTTCTCAAATTCCAATTAAACCTGTTGAATCAGCGGAGGTCCCTGAAGTAGAAGAAACACCACTTCAAAAAGAGCCTTTACCTCAAAGTCCCAAGGAAGAAAAAGAAGCGGTTCAAAAGCCAATAGAATCGACAATCTCTAAGAAAAAATCTCCTAGTTGGGTTGTTTATGTTTTGTTTATAGGTCTACTTTTAGTTTCCGCTGTTGTTTGGCAACTCATGAAAGAAGAAGAATCTTCTTCAACAACAACGGAACAACCAAGTACACAAAAAGAGCTAGTTGCCCAGATACAGCAGGAGAGTGTTCAAGAATCAGAAAATATTCCAGAAGAAGTAACCGGTCAGGTCGCTGAAAATCAGGAATCTACAGAAGAAATTCCCGAAGCTCAAAATCCAAATCCTCCATCGGCCGAAACTGGTACAACAATTGAACGTAATGAGAATAGATCTTTGACCCGAATAGAATCAAGAGAAGATCGTTCCCGTTATTTCATTGTTGTTGGAAGTTTACCTTCTGAACGGCTGGCAGTTGAAAAATCTGCGGAATATTGGGATCGTGCTTCGGAGCTTTATTTGATTACGCCATACGAAGATTCGCCTAATTATCGTTTGGCTTTAGGAAAGTACAATTCCTTCACACAGGCAAATAATGCACTCGCTGAGATCAAAGACGATTACACCGAAGCATTGTGGATTTTGAAATATTAATATGATCTTATTACAAACGCTCTCTACAGATTCCTTGGCGGCAGCCGATAGTCTGGGTATGAATGGTGCGGCCGAGCAAATCGGTTTGCTTGATCTTTTGATCAAAGGTGGGTATATGATGATCCCGCTTTACCTATTGTTTATTTTGGCCATTTACATTTTCATCGAGCGATTGATGACTTTGAAGAAAGCTTCCAAAACTCCTGCTCATTTGCTTGATCAGGTGAAAGTTTTGGTGGCAAGCGGACAGGTTGAAAAAGCCAAAATGCTCTGTGCAGATGAAAAAACTCCCATTGCCAATATGATTGCAAAGGGAGTGGAGCGAATTGGTTCTCCCTTGAAAAACATAGAAGTATCAATCGAGAATGTTGGTAAAATTGAAATTTACAAGCTAGAAAAGAATCTTAGCTTATTGGCTACTGTATCTGGAGCGGCTCCGATGATTGGATTTTTAGGAACTGTTGCC
>JABXHZ010000322.1 GCA_013373335.1 Cyclobacteriaceae bacterium
AAAAAAATAGATAGTGAAAGACTTCCTTTTTCAAAAGGAATAGCCTAAAACCGAAAATTTATTCCCCTAAGTTTTACTTGATCAACTCCTCAATAAATGGCCATATCGTTTCAAATACGATTTGATGTCCCTCTTCAGTAGGGTGGATGCCATCAGGTAGGTTGAGAGAAGGATCACCAGCAACCCCTTCTAAAAGGAAAGGAATTAAGGTGACATTTTTCTCCTTAGCTATTGCAGGATATATTTCCTTGAATTCATTGGTATATTCCTGACCCATATTTGGTGGTATTTGCATTCCTGCTAGAATGATATGGGTATTGGGATATTTCGCTCGAACCTTGTCGATGATTTTTTCCAAATTACTTTTTGTCTCGCTCAGAAGTATCCCACGAAGGCCATCATTTCCTCCCAATTCGAGTACAAAAATGGCGGGCTCATCCTCCAAAAACCAATCCAATCTACTTAAGCCTCCTGCAGTGGTTTCCCCACTTAATCCTCCGTTGATAACCCGATAATTTAAGCCCAAACTGTCGATTCGTTGCTGAACCAATCCCGCAAAAGCATCTTCCTTATCTATTCCATACCCTGCGGTCAAACTATTTCCGAAAAATAGGATGGTTTCTTTTGGAGTTTCAACCGAAGCGGTTTCTTCATCTTGTTTTGATGCCTCTTCCTTTTTGACTTTGTTTTCACCACAGCCAAAAGTCAATAAACCGATTAATACCCAGGAAAGAATATAAATGTTGTTGGAGATTTTCATGCTTCTTTTTGTTCGTAATAAAGTCTTTTTGGGCTGAAATGTTTTTGGTTTAATTCAAATAGGAACCTATTTCAACCGCTGAACAGTTTATTGTACAATTTTCAGCAATAAATAGTTTACTTTCACGCTGATAGCCGAATTTTATTCGGTTTTTATTTAACCATTGCGGTTTAGATGCGTTTTAAGCTTCATATTCTCTATTAAACTAGAATTAATTCATGCATATTCTTTCAGTTAAAGACCTGGGAAAGACCTACAAAAGCGGTACCAGAAGCCTCACTGTTTTGGATCAAGTAAATTTTAATATCGAAGCAGGGGAAACTCTCGCGATCGTCGGCCCCTCAGGAAGTGGAAAGACCACCCTTTTAGGTCTTTGTGCTGGTCTAGATTCCGCTTCGACCGGTTCTGTAGAACTCAATGGAAAAGCATTGGAACGCATGTCAGAAGATGAACGCGCAGCTGTTCGAAATCAGGATGTGGGTTTTATTTTTCAGAACTTTCAATTGCTCCCAACTTTGACTGCTTTGGAGAATGTGATGGTTCCTTTGGAATTGAAAAAACGAAAGGATGCACGGGAAAAAGCATTGGAATTATTAAAAAAAGTCGGTCTAGGTGACCGCGCAACGCATTATCCTACTCAATTATCAGGGGGTGAACAGCAGCGGGTTTCCATTGCGCGTGCTTTTGCTAATGAACCAAAAATTCTTTTCGCTGATGAGCCTACGGGGAATTTGGATACTGAAACCGGTGATATGATCGAAAAGTTGATTTTTGACCTGAACAAAGAAAAAGGCACTACCCTCGTCTTAGTGACTCACGATCCGGAATTGGCTGCCAAAACCCAGCGTATCATTCATATCAAAGGAGGAAAAATACAGGAGGACGCCCATGCCTGATTTTGCTTGGATTTTGAAAATGGCTTTCCGGGATTTCCGGAAAAATATTTCCCGCCTTTTGCTTTTTGTCAGTTCTATCGTAGTGGGAATAGCTGCTTTGGTAGCAATCAGTAGTTTCGGGGAAAATCTCACCTCAGACATTGATAATCAGGCCAAGGAGCTTTTGGGCGCGGATTTGGTATTGGAAAACAATAAACCTATTGGGGAGCAGCCTATTGATTCCATGGCTACCCAAATGGCCTCTGAAGTCAATTTTGCCTCAATGGTCGCTTTTCCACAGACTGGTGCGAGTAGATTGACGCAAGTCCGGGCATTGGAAGGGGATTTTCCATTTTATGGAGGATTGGAAACCATTCCGGTTTTTGGAGATCAGGATTTCCGATCCGGAGGCCAAAAAGCCTTGGTAGAGAAAATCCTAATGGCCCAATTCAATGCGGAAGTGGGGGATAAAATCAAAGTCGGTGAATTGGAATTCGAAATTGCCGGGGAACTGCAAGGAGTACCTGGACAAACGGGAATAACCGCAACTGTCGCCCCTGCGGTGTATATTCCAATGCAATACTTGGAGGCAACTGGTTTGGTTCAGTATGGAAGCCGAGTGGAATACAACCGCTATTTTCAATTTGAGCCCGGAACTGATGTGGAGGCTGTGATTAAGCCTTTTGAAGATGAATGGGAAATCGAACGAATTGATGCAGATACGGTGGAGGATCGAAAGCGCTCAACAGGTCGTTCTTTCGAAAACCTTTCCAATTTCTTGAGTTTAGTTGCTTTCATAGCTCTGTTGCTTGGATGTGTTGGGGTGGCCTCTGCTGTGAATGTATTTGTGAAGGAAAAATTAGCTTCAGTAGCCGTTCTCAGATGTCTCGGTGTTTCCTCCCGAGATGTTCTCCTGATCTATTTGTTTGAAATTATTGTAATGGGGCTGTTTGGGGCTGTTTTGGGAGCTATTCTCGGGACTATACTCCAATATGTTCTTCCTGCTGTATTTGAAGATTTCTTGCCGGTGGAAGTGACCGTGGGAATCTCTTGGATTTCAGTAGGTTTTGGCATAATTACCGGTCTTTTTGTTTCTGTTTTATTTGCGCTGTTGCCTTTATTGAAGGTTCGAAATGTGTCTCCTATGGCGACACTTCGTCCTGAAGCAGGTGATTCTACTTTACTTAAAGATCCCTACAGATGGGCTGTAATTGTAGGCGTGGTCCTATTTATATGGGGCTTTAGTTTTTATTTATTGAAATCCTTGCCCTTGGCCCTTGGATTTACAGGTTTTGTAATTTTTGCTTTTGGTATTCTATGGGGAGTTGGGCAATTGATAATGTGGGCGGTTCGGAAGTTTTTGCCGATTTCTCTTCGCTACACCGTTCGTCAGGCCTTGGCAAACCTTTACAGGCCGAATAATCAAACCATCTCTCTGATTGCTACAATTGGTTTGGGCACGGCCATGATTAGTACCTTGTTTTTCCTCCAAAACCAATTGCTTGCTGAAGCTCGCTTTGCGGACAAGGAGGATCAACCCAACTTATTGATGTTTGATATTCAAACTCCGCAGCTGGAGGCAGTTAAGGACAAAGTAACCAGTCGTGGATTGCGAATTATTCAGGAAGTTCCGATCGTAACCATGCAGCTCAATGAGATCAATGGGATCGATAAGCGAGAAAATGAAGAGTTGCCAGATGATGAAAATTACTCCCGATGGATGTATAATCGCGAATATCGGGTGACCTACAGGGATACTTTGATCGAAACCGAAACACTAGCTGAAGGAGAATTGATCCCGGTTGGAGCGCGAGGAGATTCCATTTTTGTGAGTTTATCTACCAGTTTCGCAGAGGGAAATAATCTGAAGATTGGGGATGAGATTGAGTTCAATGTCCAAGGGAGACCGATCAAAACTTACATAGGAAGTTTCAGAAATGTGAAATTTAATCAGGTTTCTACCAATTTTATTGTACTATTTCCAAACGGGGTTTTAGAGCAGGCTCCCAAATTCCATGTAATTATTACCCGTACAAAAAATGACCGGGAATCTGCTGATATACAGTCTGAGGTGGTTCGTGAGTTTCCAAATATTTCGGTAATCAACTTGGGCGTCATTGTAGAAACGCTCGAAGATATTTTGAATAAAATCAGCTTTGTAATCCAGTTTATGGCCTTTTTCAGTATTGCCACTGGGATTTTGGTTCTGATTTCCTCATTGATCATCAGCAAGTATCAACGGATGCGGGAGAGTATCTTACTTCGAACTTTAGGGGCCTCTTCCGGAATCGTTAAAAAAATCAATACCCTTGAATACTTTTTCTTGGGAAGTTTGGCTTCTCTTTCAGGTATTATTCTATCGTTCATTGCAACCTGGTTGCTTAGTCTATTCGTCTTTGAGATGACCTTCAGGCCAGCCTGGACCGAAGCCTTGATCTTGTATTTGGGGATTACTGGTTTGACTATTATTCTTGGTTGGTTGAATGGACGAAAGATCATCAATCAACCTCCCATGGAGATTTTGAGAGGAAATGGCTGATAAAACTAGAAAGGAAGAGCGGAATGAATAATTTCGCTTTTCTTTTTTCCAATATTCAGCACTATGCTTACCAAAAAACAAAAAATAGCCCAATGCTTTTCTCCTGCCGCTTTTGTACATGATTCGGAGGAAAATCACCAGAAATTGGAGCGACTGATTCGGGAGGAGGGTATTGGTAGTTTGACTTTTTTTCATAGCCGTCATTCGGCCGTGGCAAATTTTGAAAGCAGGGCAGAAGTGCTAGATTATTCTGGTACTTTGGAGAAGTTGGTCAGTTTAATTAATCGCTTTCAGGGTGCATCCAAAATCCCTTTGCTTATATGTATCGATGCGGAATATGGCTTGGCCATGCGTATCGAAAAGACTCCTCAGTATCCTTTTGCCATTACCTTAGGAGCTTTGCAGCAGGATGCTGAAAAATGGGTGGAAGAAGTTGGTTATCGGATGGGAATGGATCTGAAACGTTCCGGGATTCATCTGAACTTTGCCCCTTGTGCTGATGTCAATACCAATCCCAATAATCCAGTAATTGGCTATCGTTCCTTTGGAGATAATCCTAAAAAAGTTTCCCGTTTAGCTATTGCTAATTACAAAGGGATGAAGAAAGCTGGAATTGGAGCCTGTTTCAAGCATTTTCCAGGGCATGGGGATACGGAAGTGGATTCTCATTTGGGTTTGCCAGTACTGCATAAATCCCTCGGCGAATTGGAATCCGAAGAACTGCTTCCCTTTCAGGATGGGATTGATCAAGGGATAGAATTGATTATGGTTGGGCATTTGGCGGTCCCTGCATTGAGCGGTGGAAGGGAAGTCCCGGCGAGTATCAGCAAGGAAATCATAACTGATTTTTTAAAAGGGAAAATGGGTTTCAAAGGCTTGGTTGTCTCCGATGCCTTGAATATGAAAGCAGTTGCAAATTATTTTCCCGAACCTGGAGACCTGGAGTGGCGAGCGTTTCAAGCTGGCAATGATCTCTTGTGTTTTTCTGATCATGTGAAGGAAGGGATTGAAAAAATAGCTGAAAAGGCCTCAGAGGAGGAAGTGGAAGTTGTTTTTCAAAAAGTCATGGATTTAAAAAAGCAACTAGGAGTTTTGGAATTTAATCCCGTATCATATCCTGAATTTGATTGGAGTGCACATTCCCAATTGCAAAAAGATCTGGCAAAGAACTATGTTTCCATTCTCTCAGGAAAATTGAAAATTGAAGAACTTCGTCAACTATCTCGTGACGGAAAAATGGCCATCCAGGAATATTTCAAAGACGAGAAAAGTCGCTTTTCGGAATTATTGAAATTTGATTTTGTCTCGATAGATCAGGCCAAACTGGTATTGGTTACTCTTTTTGTTCCGAGTCACAAACCCTTGAATCAGTTTGGGATGCAGGAAAGTGTTTTGGAAGAAATTAAAAGCCTTGCTCGAAGAAAGTCTTGCATTTTGATTCATTTTGGAAATCCTTTAGCCTTAAAACATTTGGGAGAATTGAGCAATTTTGAGTCTGTAGTTTGTGCTTATCAGAATTTTGATGAAACGCAGGAAGTAGTAGCGGGTCTTTTTGTTTGATTTTAAAGTTTAGCTGGAGAAATATTATTTTTCCAAAAACCAATAGTTATGCATAGAAAATTTAATTTTTTAGTTTTATTCTTTTTTCTTTGCCTCCCGGGAATTGCTCAAGAAAAACCTGTTTCATTTGACAAAATTGTTCAACGGGTAGTGTCTGAGGAATCTTTTGAAGGAACGGTCCTGGTTGCTGAAAACGGGGTTCCAATTTACCATCGTTCCTTCGGGTTTAAAGATGAAAACAGGACTTTTCCTGTTGAAAATTCTACGAAGTTTGGAATCGCTTCCATAACTAAATTATTTACTGCTATTGTCATTTTACAATTGGTGGAGGAAGGTCAAATTCAACTGACTGATACTCTTCATCAGCTTTTGCCGACAATGGAACTCCCCAATTCAGATAAAATCACTGTTCACCATTTGTTGCTGCATATTTCCGGTTTACCAAACGAGGACTTTAAAACATATACTACTACCCAAATTTCTTTGGAGGAGTTTGTAAAGAGAACCCTTTCTAACGAACTCAACACTTTTGGAGAATTCAATTATGCGAATATTGACTATGTGCTTTTAGGTCTTATTATCGAAAAGTTTGACCGCAGGTCTTGGGCTTCTTCTATTCAAAATAGGATTTTGGATAAACTCGGAATGGCAGAAACAGGCTTTTTAGAGCAAGGAAATTATCCAAAGGATTTTGCTTATTCCTTTTCATACGATGAGAATGATAATCGGAAAGCTGACCCTTTGCTATTTATAGAAAATTATGGTCCAGCTGGATCCATGTATTCGACTGCGATGGATCTCTTAAAGCTCGATCAGGGCTTGTATAGTGATCAATTGCTTTCTAAGGAGAGTAAAGAACTCCTATACAAATCATACCCTGAATACAATTTCTCCGGGTACAGTGTTTGGACCTAC
>JABXHZ010000154.1 GCA_013373335.1 Cyclobacteriaceae bacterium
AAAAGTTTGTCCCGATCAATGTAAATATTGTTGAATTGCTCGAAAGGGAGGACAATATTCAAACCAACAGATTTTCCTCCTTCAGAGTGGGCTCCCTTGTTACCGGCCTCCATAATACCTGGCCCACCTCCCGTGATGACCCCATACCCGTGACGGACAAGTTTGGCAGCAATTTCTTCTGCCATTTGATAATGTTTGTGGGCCCGAGGAGTCCGTGCCGAACCAAAAATAGAGACGCAGGGTCCGATTTTAGCCAATTTTTCGAAGCCCTCCACAAACTCAGACATCACCTTAAAAATTGCCCAGGAGTCTGCACTTTTTATCTCACTCCAATCTCTTTCTTTAAATGCTCTTCTGATTCTTTCTTCTTGTTTCTTAATCTCTTGATTGGTCATATTCAACTGGTATTTTCTTACAAAACGAATCGAGTGACAAAAGGTCGACAAAACTCGAATTAAATTTTTCTAAAAACGCACAAGCAATGGATTGTGAAGGTAGAAAATTTTTGGGGGAGCTGGTATCAACAAGCTGGTTTTGGTGGTAATTTTGAAGGCTAATTATTGAAATCTTGAAACTGAGCGAAAAGTCTCAAGCTGTTTTGGAATTATTCCAAGACCTTGAAGTTGAGAGTAGGGCTTTTGCCGAAACGGCGGATTTAGGCTGTGTGGTTGGATGTGGAAAGTGTTGTGCTAATCCCTCTATTCCGGCCAGTCCTTTGGAATTTCTTCCTTTGGCTTTTGAGCTTTATCAAAACGGGGCTATTGAAGCGAGTATCCGACTATTGGATTCTTTGGGAGAAAATGGATTTTGTTTGCTCTATCGACCAACTAATGAAGATGGGTCTAAAGGGTTCTGTGGAAATCATACCTCTCGTGGATTGATTTGTAGACTTTTTGCCAGTGCTGCCCGACGAAATAAACATGGGGTCAAAGAATTGATCATCTGTAAAGTCCTTAAAGAAAATAAAACCGACCAATACCTTCGGGCTACTCAGGCGATTCAAGAGGGAATGGAAATCCCCTTGGCTTCTTCTTATTACAGTAGACTTCAGGATATTGATACTCACATGAGCCAAACTTTTCCCATCAATCAAGCGATTAGAATTGCAATCGAAATGGTTTTGCAATATAAATTCTATGAGGAATCTGAATCTGCTGAGGAATTCTAATTTTTTTGCTCTTTGCAATTGAAGTATATTAGAGCATTGAAACCATCTTTTTCGCTTTTGTCATGGTGAACATTTCAGAAATAAGTCAAACCATCCGTAGGCTCGTGGAAACACGGGTGAATTTGATCAAAGAAGAAATTCAAGATCAGGTAATGGGGGTGGTCACAAGGGTTCTCCTGCTGGTGATTATTGGAGGATTGATGTTGTTGGTGTTGTTGTTTTTTAGTCTCGCACTTGCGTTTTTTCTGAGTAGCCTGTTAGAATCAGCGTATATAGGGTTTCTTTTGGTTGGATTAATTTATCTGTTACTGGTTGCCGGGCTCTATTGGCTTCGGTATTCTCCTTCCCTTCGACGTGAAATTCAAGGAGGTATGAGCAATTTTATTTTTGATAATCCGAAAAAGAAAAAAGAGGATGAAGAAGGAGCTTGAGAATCAAGCAGAGGAATTGGAGCAAACCCTCCAAAAGCAACTGGACTTGCTCAAAAAGGATTCTGAAGATTGGTTGAAGGTTGGCGGAGCTGTTCTTGCAGGAGGCTTATTGGCCTATTCCATCGTAAAGGCAACGAAGCGGAAAAAATCCCGAAAAACGGCAAAAGCAATGGAGCTTTTGGAGCGAGAGGGGTTATTGGATGAAGAGATGAAAGAAAAGCTCAGCAAACCTCAAAAATCTACTTTTTGGCCAAGTCTAGGGCAACGGTTATTGTTGGTAGGATTTGCTTTGGCTCAAGAAAAATTATTGAAAAAACTGATAGCACCTGAAGATGCCAACTCCACTGAAAAAGGTGAGTGATGTTATTCAGCAACTTTTTGAAAATAAAAAGAAGGGCATTGCCTGGCTGATAGATCCGGGCAAATTTCAACTGAATTCTATTTCTGAGGAACTTTGGGAAAGCCTGCAGGAATTCGGTTTGGATTTAATTTTGGTAGGAGGAAGCCAAGAGGATTCTTCGGATTTATCAGAATTGGTCCAATTCATAAAAGAGCGAGCCGGTTCTATTCCTATTGTACTATTTCCCGGCTCTCATCAGCAAGTATGCCCGGAAGCAGATGCAATCTTATTCTTGAGTTTAATTTCAGGAAGGAATCCTGAATATTTGATTACCCAACAAGTCCGTGCTGCCAGAAGTATTCAGCAAGCTGGCTTAGAGGTTCTTCCCACCTCCTATATATTGGTGAATGATGGGGAAATTCGAAGTGTACATCGAAAGTCCGAGACACTTCCCTTATTGAATGAGGAACTAGACTTAATCCTTGATACGGCCTTAGCGGGTAAATTTCTTGGTATGCAATATTGCTATCTGGATGCAGGAAGTGGATCATCTGCACCGGTTTCAGCTAAGGTCATCCGGGCAGTTTCATCTGAATTACAACTACCCCTTATTGTTGGAGGGGGATTGAACAAGCTGCAAAAAATTCATCAATCTTTTGAAGCGGGTGCAGATTTAGTCGTGATTGGTAATCAGATAGAAAAAGACCCCGGCTTTTTGGCCGAGGCCCTGAATTTCAAGAAATTTTATAACGCCGAGTTACACGTTAATTAGGGATTCTCTTCTTCGCATTTTTCCCGCTGGCACACCATACATCATTTTGAAACGGCGACAGAAATAGGCCGTATCCTTGTACCCAACTTCTTTTCCGATATCGCGAATAGATTTCTTGGTGGTACGCAATAAATCGACTGCAGCCTCCATGCGCTGATATTCAATGTAATCCTGAGGATTAATTCCCGTCAACATTTTGAAATATTGACCGACATAGTCTTCCGATACATTGGCAACTTTGGCAAGGACTTTATTGGACAAATCTCCTCCCAAATTACTTTTGATATACTTGAACAATTCAATCAGTCTAGGGTCTTTAAAGTAGGTTACGTTCGTAGAAAGCTCTTCAACAAATAGGCGATTTTTCAGAATATGTCTTAGAACTTCGATTACCAATGCTTCGGTTAATGCCCGGAGAATTCGCTCTTTTCCCACATTGCTTTGCTCCATTTCCTTCATAATATCCTCAATCAAGATGGCAATTCGATCATTGAAGCGGATGATGAAGGCGGGGATATCCAAGCTGTTGAAGAAATTTACCACGTCAAAAACTTTGGACTCAAAGCTTACCACGGAAATGCAGTCTTCTTCGGAGTTTCGGATGTCTTTGAAGCTGATACTTTGAAGGTATTTCCGTTTGTTTTCAATAAAGTGCTCCATGGAAACTTCAGCCCGTTTGTTTCCTCCTCCTATGGTCAAAGAGGTCTTTTTTTCACCGGGCAAAAAGAGAACTTCGCCTTCGTTGACTAATTCTTGTTCATCTCCAAATTTTAAAGTTCCATGATGGAGTAAAATCAGCATGTTGTCAAATTCCTTGTGATCAGGAATTAATACGGGTTTTTCAACCTTATAATTGAACCCTCTTAAAAAACGAATATTTACTGATTCAATAACCTTATTGTAATATTCCATTATTTTTTTTCAATATATTCCGAGTCACAAAAATAGCATATTTATAACTAAAGGCTTATAAAATTTCGGGTTAAATGTGAAAATAAATTAAAAAGGCGCAATTTTTTGAATTGCGCCTCTCTTTTTATTGATGATTGGTTTAGCGGAGAATACCTCTGGATATAACTATTTTTTGAATTTCTGAGGTTCCCTCGTAAATCTGTGTGATTTTGGCGTCCCGCATTAGTCGCTCGACATGGTATTCTTTCACGTAACCGTATCCCCCATGTACTTGTACCGCTTCCACCGTTACATTCATAGCGACTTCTGAAGCATACAACTTTGCCATGGCTGATGCATGAGCATAATCTTCATCTTGGTCTTTAAGCCAAGCTGCTTTGTAAACAAGCATTCGGGCAGCTTCAATTTGAGTTGCCATATCTGCTAATTTAAACTGAATGGCTTGATGCTGACTAATAGGTTTTCCAAAGGCTTTTCTTTCTTTGGAATAAGCTAAAGCTAGCTCGTAAGCTCCCGCGGCAATCCCCAAAGCTTGTGCTGCAATTCCAATTCTTCCACCATTGAGGGTTTCCATAGCGAAAGTGAATCCAAAACCCTCTGCTCCGATTCGGTTTTCTACAGGGACTTTTACGTCGTTGAACATCAAGGAATGGGTGTCGCTTCCTCGAATTCCAAGTTTATCTTCTTTTTTACCAATGATGAATCCTTCCCAACCTCTTTCAACGATAAATACGGAGATTCCCTTATGGCCTTTGCTTGGGTCAGTTTGGGCAATTACGAGATAAACACTAGCCGAAGATCCATTGGTGATCCAGTTTTTGGTGCCATTTAAAACATAATGATCACCTTCTAGTCTAGCCTCAGTACGCTGTGAGGTAGCATCGGAACCGGCCTCTGGTTCGGAAAGACAAAAAGCCCCAAGAATTTCACCGCTTGCTAATGGCTTCAGGTATTTTTCTTTTTGCTCTTCTGTCCCATATTTTTCCAGACCCCAACAAACCAAAGAATTGTTGACAGACATGGAAACTGAGGCGGATGCATCAATTTTGGAAATTTCTTCCATTGCCAAAACGTAGGAAATGGTGTCCATTCCTCCTCCGTTGTATTTTGGGTCCACCATCATTCCCATGAATCCCAGTTCGCCCATTTTTTGAATTTGCTCTTTGGGGAAACGGGCTTCTGTATCTCGTTCAATGACACCGGGAAGAAGTTCACTTTGAGTAAACTCACGGGCTGCATCTCTTACAGCCAAATGCTCTTCAGTAAGTTGGAAATTCATCTGTGTTTTATTCGGGTTTATTTTGGATCGGAATTTATATTAAAAAAAGAAAAGGGGCAAAATGTTGCCCCTTTCCGAATTTAATTTTGATTTGAATCAATCTCGGTTTCCAAAGAAAATAAATATATAGTAAGCCAATGTAGCCAAAGAGGCTAGTGCAGCTACTACATAGGTCATGGCAGCCCATTTCAAAGCATCTTTGGACATATCATATTCTTGAGGAGTTACGATGTTTCGGTTTTTCACCCAAGCTAGGGCCCGATTGGATGCATCGAATTCTACAGGTAAAGTAACCAATGTAAATAAGGTCATTACACCATAGGAACCCACTACAATATAACCGATGAACTCATAGGGAAGACCCAAGGCGAATCCACCAAAAAGCGACGCGATCAAAACCACATTTAGGATTTTTCCAGAAATATTCTGAATAGGAACCATCGCTGATCTGAAGTTTAACCAAGCATAAGAGGTCGCATGCTGAACTGCGTGACCACATTCGTGAGCTGCAACAGCGGCGGCAGCTGCATTTCTTCCATAATAGACATCAGGGCTCAGATTGACTGTCTTATTCATGGGGTTGTAGTGATCCGTTAATTGACCTTCTACAGATACTACTTGTACATCATGAATATTATTATCTGCCAACATTAATTTGGCAATTTCTGCCCCGGAAAGATTTGCCTGCAAGGCAGTCTGGGAATAGCGCTTGAATTTGCTTTTTAATCTACTGCTCACCACGAATCCGAGGATTGCAAAGACAACAACAATTAGTATAATCATAGTGGTATTTAAATTTCTTGTTTGATTACGAATTTAATCCCTCGCGGGTTGATTCCAAGCAGGCTTTTGCATCATAATTAACCAGGAAATCAGCCCAGCGACTAGAATCAAAATGAGCTGGGTTCCGTGAATTATGGCAGCAAAGATTTTTCCATCCTGCTCAGCAATACCCAATTGTATCAAAATAAAGGCCACCAATGCGTGGAAGGTGCCAATTCCCCCTTGAACGGGTGCTACCATGCCAATACTGCCCATTACCATGACCAGGAGTACTTCTCCGCTTGACAAATTGGCAGTACTCACAATCCCTTTGGATACAGCATACATGGTCAAAAAATAGATCACCCAAATCACCAAAGAACTGATCCAAAAGCCCCATGGATTTCCAAGTCTGCCTATTCCTTTGATTCCGGAATAAATTTCACGAAGGAATTTCTGTGCTTTTTGTATCAGGCTATGCTGTCTGAATTTTTTGAAAAGGAAATAAAGGAAAAGCGCAAATATTCCCAATCCTCCCAAAATGATGGGGAGGTTTTGAGTGGCTTTTTGGATAAGCAAATCCAGATTCACCAATTGATTGGCTAGACTCAAAAAGAGTTGGCTTTCCACCAAAAATGCCAAAACAATGGTCCCAACTAAAAATAATAAGTCAATGGATCGTTCTAATATCACAGTTCCGAGCAAGTGCCCGATGGAAATTCCATTTGTTCTGCTTAGAATTCCGCAGCGGGCCACTTCTCCGGCCCTTGGAACAACTAAATTGGCCAAATAGCCTACCATCACAGCATGATAGGCTTCTCCATAGCTGACGGGCTTACCTTCCTTTGAGTCCATTAATAGAGTCCAGCGCCACCCTCTTAGCCAAAATCCAAAAAGTGAAATTAGTAAAGAAAAGCCTATCCAAAACCAATTACTGCTCTGTACCTGACGCCAAAGTGTGGCGATTTCTATATCCCGATAGAGAAACCAAAAAATCCAGATTGCCAACCCTAAGGAAAGCAAGACTTGAACAGTTTGTTTGATTCGGGGATGAAGCATTAGATCAGTCGGTTATGGTCATCTGGAAAAATAACCACGGGCTTGTATTTCTTTGCCTCTTCAAAATCCATTCCTGCGTAGGAAATAATAATGATAATATCACCAACAGCTACTTTTCGGGCGGCAGGGCCGTTAAGGCAAATTTGGCCACTCCCTCTTTCTCCTTTGATGACATAAGTTTCCAATCGCTCTCCATTATTAATGTTGACGATTTGAACTTTTTCGTTCTCGATAATATTAGCAGCATCCATTAAATCCTCATCAACGGTAATGGATCCTACATAATGAAGCTCCGCCTGAGTGACTTTCACCCGGTGGATTTTGGACTTCATGACTTGAATTTGCATTGGTTTAGTTTTTCAAACCGCAAACTTAAGAAATTACGGGAAGGTTGTCGATTAATCTCACTTCACCTACGAAAGCAGCCACGCAAAGAGAGGATTTTTGCTTTTGGTCAAATTCTGTAATTAATCCGAATCGGTCCGGGTCTACCAATTCAAAATATTCCAAATCCACTCCCTCGGTTTTCTCAAATTCTCGATGAATTTTTTGTTGTAAATCCTGCCAGCTGTTCCCTTCCAAAAGTGCCTTTTTTGCGAATATCATGGACTGATATAGGATGAGGGCTTTATTTCTATCACTTGCGTTTAGTCTCCTATTTCTTGATGATAGTGCCAATCCATCCGGTTCTCTTCGCGTTGGGACAATTTCGAGTTTGATGGGAAAAGAGAGGTCCTTTACAAGGCGTTTAATTATCGCAACTTGCTGCAGGTCCTTTTGTCCAAAAAAGGCTAGATCAGGTTGAATCATGTTAAAAAGTTTCGAAACAATGATTCCCACTCCATTAAAGTGGCCAGGCCTAAAGGCTCCTTCCAAAACCCGTTCTAAATCTCCGAAATCAAATCTCAGATTGGTTTCCTGAGGATACATGGTTTTGACTTCCGGAACAAACACATAATCTACTCCTGCCTTTTCCAATAGATCCAGATCTTCCTTTAAACTTATGGGATACTTTTCGAAATCCTCGGGATTATTGAACTGGGTAGGATTCACAAAAATGGATACGACTGAAATATCAGCTTTTCGGACGCATTGTGCGACCAAATCAAGATGACCTTCATGGAGGGCTCCCATCGTTGGGACAAGGCCAATTGCCAGATTCTTTGGTTGAAATTGGAGCCTGATAGCTGCCCATTCGGCCCCTGTGTAAAATACCTGCACGCGTTGGGTAATAGATTGGGGAAGTTGCCGCAAAACTAGATTAATATTCAGAAAAACAAGGCTTTTCAGGCTTTTTTTATTATCTTTGTGCCGTTGTTTATCACTTTACTTTAAAAACAATTAATATGTCCAAACTACGTATCCTCTACGTTGCCAGTGAAATCAACCCCTTTCTCCAAACTTCAGAAGTAGCCAATTTCTTAAGAACTCTCCCTCAAGCCATGCAAGAGCGTGGAATGGAGATTCGTATTTTGGTTCCTCGGTTCGGGCTGATCAATGAGCGCAAGAACCGACTTCATGAAGTGGTGAGACTTTCTGGGATTAATATCGCCGTTGGCGAAGAAGAAAAGCCACTAGTAATCAAAGTAGCATCAATCCCTCAGGCAAAATTGCAGGTTTATTTCATCGACAATGAGGATTACTTCCAGCGTAAGAGTGTCTTCCATGACAAGCAAGAAAACTTCTACGAGGATAATGACGAGCGGGCCATATTCTTCTGTAAAGGAGTGATCGAAACAGTCAAAAAATTGGGATGGGCTCCTGACATCGTGCATTGCAATGACTGGATGACTTCCCTGATCCCAATGTATTTGAAGACTACCTACAAAAACGAGCCTCTCTTCAAGAACACAAAATCCGTATTTGCTATCTACAACAATGGATTTTCTCATACCTTTGGCGATGATTTGTTAAACAAGGTTAAGATGGTGGACATTGATGACACGATTTTAGCACCTTTGGAAAGCAAAGACTTTGAAGGCTTTATCCGAATGGGTATGGAATATGCCGACCTTGTAGTGAAAGGTGGTGAAGTCTCTGATGAATTAAACCAACTAATTGAGGATTTCTCTAAAGACAAGAAGTTTGAAATCAGCATTGAAGAAGAGGAACAGGCTCACGAAGAGCTCTTTGATATCTACACCAATTTGGCAGGCTAAGTGGTTAGCCTTTGCCCTTGTATTTACAATTTTCTTAAATTCTTGTTCTGACCCGTCTTCCGTAGGGATCGAATTGGCACCAGGAAACAACCAAGTGGGAGTTTTCTTCACCGAATTCGAACTTCCTGCGGAAGTCGTGTTGTTAGACTCGTTCAATACCACCAATCAAAGTTTATTGGTAGTAGGAGATGAGGAAGATTCCTATTTTGGGAATACATCTAGCACGGGTTACACCAGGATGTTTTTTGAGGTAACGGATGAAAAACCGAGGGCAGAAGCCATTCTGGACTCCATGTTTTTTTCGCTGGATATTGTTTCCGTAAACGGCCAAAACCTAGATGAACCCAAGTTTTACAGTGTACATCGCCTTACTGAAAGCATTTTAGATACGCTTTACTATAATTTCAGTGAACTTGCCTATGAGGAAAATCCAATTGCAAGTTCCGAAATAGAGTTTGGTGAGACGAAAGACACGACCGTGTTGATGCCTGTAACTCCTGAGTTTTCAGAAGAGCTTTTTGGAAAATTAAAGAGAGGCACTGAATTCAACAACATATTCACCTTTAGAGACTACTTTCCGGGTGTTGCAATTCAGGCCCGGGAGGGAGATAATGCGACCATTGGGGTTAATTTGGGCACTCAAACATCCATTCTAACTTATTTCCATTATCCTGGGGATACTGTAGCCAGCTCCTATGAGATCAATACGGCATCTTCCAGAAGCTTTAACGGGGTGAAAAGTGATCGAACAGGTACTCCTACGGAAGTGGTGGTGGAAAAACAGAGAGCCTATCAAACCGGGGATTTTGTAGGGATGAAAGCTAATCTAGGAATGACTATCAAGATTGATAGTTCTCCCATCGATGAGTTTTTGGATACCTTATCTGGAGTTATTTTCAAGCAAGTTCAATTGGAAATTGGAGAAATAGAAACGGTACCTGAAGGACAAAATCCGCTAGCCTTTTTTGTATCCTATTTTACAGATGACAGTAATGAGATTTTGACGCGAGCAGATGGTCAATCTTTAACTATACAAAGGGATGGTCAGCCTCAGAACACTATTGATGAAAACGAACAAACCATTCCTGCAGTAATAGCTCCTGCCATTGGAGCATATAATTCAGGTCAAGGGACTTATGTTGTAGGAATTACTTCCTATTTTAATGGAATCTTCAGAGGTGAGGTGACCAGAAAGGATTGGTTGCTCTATGGAAATTCTTCTGAAACTACGGGAGATGATTTCAAACGATCCTTGAGACAGTTTGTGGTTCGAAATAACCGAATAAAGGTTAAAGTTATTTATTCGAAAATTCGTTAAACAATCGATTTCGAAGAAGTATTCAGAATCCACTTTTAATTTTTATGAAAGTGGATTCTTTTTTTTGGCACGAAAGCTGTTTCTTTGTGCAAGTTCTAGCTAACTAAAAGAATTTTTCAATATGTGTGGAATTGTTGCATACGTGGGGCAGCAAGAAGCTTTACCCATCATTATCAAAGGACTAAAACGACTTGAGTATCGAGGTTATGACAGCGCAGGGGTTGCCTTGCTGGATCAAAATGGCCTGAGCATTTACAAAAAGAAAGGAAAAGTCTCTGAGCTTGAAAAACATCTTGAATCAAATGGAGAAATCCTTTCAAAGATTGGAATTGGACATACCCGCTGGGCAACCCATGGGGAACCCAATGATGTAAATGCACACCCTCATTATTCTTCTTCTGAAAAATTAGCCATGATACACAATGGTATCATCGAGAATTATGAGGTGCTGAAAAAAGATCTACTTCAAAAAGGATATACCTTCCAATCAGAAACAGATACTGAAGTTTTCATCAAATTCATTGAAGATATTCAGTTGCACAACAATTGCTCTTTGGAGGAGGCACTAAGACTTGCTCTTCATAAAGTGGTAGGTGCTTATGCAATTGTGCTTATTAATCTGGAAGAACCTGATACTTTGATTGCTGCAAGAAAAGGATCCCCTTTGGTAATAGGTGTTGGTGAAGATGAATATTTTTTGGCTTCTGATGCAACTCCGATCATTGAGTATACCAATAAGGTGGTCTATTTGGATGATTATGAAATAGCGGTCATTCGAAATAACCGACTTCAGGTGAAGACCATTGAGAATGTTGAAACCAACCCTTATATCAATCAATTGGAGTTGGAATTGGAAGCGATCGAAAAAGGTGGGTATGATCACTTCATGTTGAAAGAAATCTACGAACAGCCTAAGTCCATAGCAGACTGTCTTCGGGGTCGATTGGATGCCAAATCAGGAAGATTGGTATTAGGAGGTTTGAGGGATTATATGAATAAGTTCCAAAATGCTGAGCGAATCATCATAACTGCTTGTGGAACATCCTGGCATGCTGGATTGGTAGCGGAATATCTCTTTGAGGAATTTGCTCGCGTACCAGTTGAAGTTGAATATGCTTCTGAGTTTCGTTACAGAAACCCGGTCATTAATGATCGAGATTTTGTGATTGCGATTTCTCAATCAGGGGAGACGGCAGATACGCTTGCAGCGATTGAATTAGCAAAATCGAAGGGTGCTACCATCTTTGGAGTTTGTAACGTGGTAGGTTCTTCGATTCCACGGGCTACTCATGCAGGTTCCTATACCCACGCCGGCCCGGAAATTGGGGTTGCTTCAACCAAAGCCTTTACTGCTCAAATTTCCGTATTGGCAATGATGGCATTAAAGCTTGGTTATCACAGGGGAACTTTACCGGAAGGAAAATACATCCAGTTGTTACATGAACTGGAGGCTATTCCAAGCAAGGTAGAAAAGGCCCTAATGACCAATGATATCATCAAGTACATTGCAGGTGAATATAAAGATGTTCGTAATGCTCTTTACCTTGGTCGTGGTTATAACTTCCCTGTTGCTTTAGAAGGAGCGTTAAAACTGAAAGAAATTTCCTACATCCATGCAGAAGGCTATCCTGCTGCAGAAATGAAGCATGGACCTATTGCCTTGATAGATGAGGAAATGCCTGTGATTTTTATTGCAACACAGGACAGCTCCTATGAAAAGGTAGTCTCCAATATTCAGGAGGTGAAGGCCAGAAAAGGAAAGGTCATCGCGGTAGTTACCGAGGGAGATACGCAGGTACGGGACATGGCAGATCACGTTATCGAAATCCCTGAAACGCATGAAGCATTTGCTCCTTTGGTAGCGGTGGTTCCACTGCAGTTACTTTCTTATCATATTGCAGTGATGCGGGGATGCAATGTGGATCAGCCAAGAAATTTGGCGAAGTCGGTGACAGTAGAATAATTCTTAAGGCCCTGAAAAGGGCCTTAATTTTTTTCATCGCATGCTCCTTGGGTAAATGAAGTTACACCTGAATTGATGGCATTGCATTCATTTCCATAGGTCTTTCCGTCACAGCCACAGACTGGTTCATAAAGAGTAATGCATGCAGCATCTAAGTTAATTTTTGACTTGTCTATGCAGTCATGAAGTTGTGCGTCTTCTGAACACTGTGCGAATCCGATAGCGAGAATAAGAAAAACTGAAATGCGAAGTGCTTTCATGGGTTTCAAGGTACAAGTCCTAAACGAAAGATAAGAAAGAAATGATACAGCTGGAGTGCCGTGACTTCTACTGAAGCGAGAATTAATCCTTACTTTTGCTGAGCGAATAATATACTATGCTGGATAAATTACAAGCACTAAAAGAGCGATTTGAGGAAGTTGGGCAGCTTTTGATCCAACCGGACACCATGTCCGATATGAGTAAATACGCCAAACTCACCAAGGAATATAAAGACTTGGAGAAAGTTGTCAAGGCTTACGATGAATACAAACTTGTTTTAGAGAATATAGATAGTTCTAAGGAAATTCTGGAAAAGGAAAAAGACCCTGATTTCCGGGATATGGCCAAAGCGGAACTGGAAGATCTTAGACAAAGGAAGGTTGATCTTGAAGAGCATCTCAAACAATTGCTGATTCCTAAGGATCCCAATGATTCGAAAGACTGTATTTTGGAAATTCGTGGAGGAACCGGTGGGGATGAAGCCGCTATTTTTGCCGGTGATTTATTCCGAATGTATCAGCGATTCTGTGAAATGCAAGGCTGGAAGTTGACGGTTTTGGATTTGACTTTTGGTTCTGCAGGAGGGTATAAGGAAATTATTGCCACGGTTTCCGGAGAGGATGTCTACGGGATGCTCAAATATGAATCAGGGGTACATCGGGTTCAGCGGGTACCCGCAACCGAATCTCAGGGTAGAGTACATACATCAGCAGCATCGGTAGCCGTTTTGCCCGAAATGGATGAGGTCGAAGTTCATTTGGACATGAATGATATCCGAAAAGATACTTACTGTTCATCCGGTCCAGGTGGCCAGTCTGTCAATACGACCTATTCTGCTGTTCGTTTGACTCATAATCCCACGGGCTTGGTAGTGACCTGCCAGGATGAAAAATCCCAGATCAAGAACTTTGAAAAAGCCTTGAAGGTACTTCGCTCTCGTTTGTACGAAATCGAATTGGCAAAGCATAATGAGTCCGTAGGAGCGCAGCGAAAATCCATGGTTGGAAGCGGAGACCGGTCTGATAAAATCCGAACATACAATTACCCTCAATCACGGGTCACAGATCATCGAATCAACAAAACGGTGTATAATTTGCCTGAAGTAATGGATGGTCATATCGAGGAATTTATTTCTGCTCTTCGTCTAGCTGAGAACCTAGAAAAGATGCAAAATTCTGGCTTGGAAGAATAATTTGACCATTTGCGTAAATGTGTGGGTATTTTTGTAGATTGGTGAGATAGCTACTTATCTTACCTATCGATAGGATCTGTTTTTATGATATTAGCAGGAGAAAGAGAAATTAATTTGGTCAATTGGAATGAAACTCATTTTCATCAGCTGTACCCTTTGGCCAATAACCCAAAAATAGCCATGAATCTTCGGGATAGTTTCCCCCAGCCTTATACGATTCATGATGCGAGACACTGGATAGAGCATAATCAAAAGTTCAATCCTCCTCAAAATTTTGCGATTGAGTTTGAGGGAAAACTTGCCGGAGCCATTGGATCAGAGCGAGGCAAGGATGAACTCAGCACCAATATGGAGTTAGGCTTTTGGGTTGGAGAACCTTTCTGGGGGAAAGGAATAGCCACTGAAGCCGTAAGACTATATACTCAATATCTATTCGACCGCTTTGACGTGCAGCGAATTTTTGCACAGGTATATGATTACAATGGAGAGTCCATGCATGTTTTGGAAAAGGCAGGCTATGTGCCGGAAGCGATTCTCCGAAAAGCCTACATCAAGCGTGGAAGTATTGGGGATATCTTCCAATATGTAAAAATTAGAGGCGAGGAATAATCCCCGCCTTTTTTATTAAACTTGATCTAAAGCTTGAGATATATCCCAGATTAGGTCCTCGTAATATTCTACACCGATAGATAAGCGAACCAAGTTTTCTGAAATCCCAATCTCAGCTCTATCCTTTTCATCCACATCGCTATGAGTCATAGTTGCAGGATGCTCTGCAAGTGATTCTGTGCTTCCGAGCGAGACGGCTAGTTTGAATAATTTCAAACCATCCAAAAACCGGAATGCCGCTGTTTCTCCACCAATTACATCAAAGGAAACCATAGCTCCCGCACAGCTTAACTGTTGCTTAAAAATTTTGTATTGTGGGTCTCCCTCTTCTAAGTGTCCTAGGTAATAAACCTTGCTGACTTTAGGGTGATTTTTCAGAAAATCCGCCACTTTTTGAGCATTTTGGGCCTGTTGGGTCATCCGAACTTTCAATGTTTCCAAGCTTCTCATCAACAACCAACCTGTCCAAGGTCCGGCCATATTCCCCAAGAAGGTGCGCAGGGTTCTTACTCGTGCCATTAGTTCGGATCTTCCCAATACTGCTCCCGCGATTAAATCCGAATGGCCACCGATATATTTGGTGGCAGAATAAACCACCAAGTCTGCCCCTAATTTCAAAGGGTGCTGCCAAAGCGGCCCCATGTAAGTGTTATCCACGACTACATAGACAGGATTTTCGTGAGTACTTAGTCGATCAGCTACTTTTCGACAAAGTTGTAAGTCATAAAGTGCATTGGTTGGATTGGCAGGGGTTTCCACATAAATCAAGCGGATTTTTTTTCCTTCCGTCATGGAAACAAGCGTTTCCTCATCCATGAAATTGGTAAACCCAACTCCCTCAATATGGTATTGAGGTAATACTTTATTGATAAAATGATCCGTTCCTCCATAGACAGGTTTGCTATAAAGAAGTGCATCTCCAGGGCGCAGGAATTCCAACAAAACCGTGGAAATTGCTGACATGCCACTTTCAAAAACAGCACATTCATCAGCTCCATCCCAAAGAGCGAGTCGTTCTTCCAAAATTTGTAGATCGGGATTGTTTAATCGGGAATAAATCAATCCTGGTTGTTCCCCGGGAGATTTCTCTCGTTTGCCATAAGCAATTTCAAAAAACTCCTTTCCTTCACGTGCGCTTTTAAAGACGAAAGTTGACGTTTGGAAGATGGGACATTTGACTGCGCCTTCTGACCACTCTGGATGGTAGCCATAGGACATCATGAGGCTTTCAGGTGCTAGGGATCTCATGGTTATATTTGGGTTTAAATTTTTCCCAAATCAGGATATTTTTTCCCGATTTTTCAAATTTTAATTCCTAATAATATTTTGTCTAAATAATATTTACAGGAACATATTTTGAATATGCCTAATAAAAAGTATATCCTTTTTTAAACACCAAATAAAATTTTGTCTGAGTCGAATTTTTGAACCTTTGAAAAAATCCTATATTGGAAGGCTATTTTTCTAGTGCACGATGATTTTTCTCACAAAAGTATCCTGATGACCAAGCAGCCGGATAAAAAACAGTCCGGGCTTTAAATCAGTGAATTCCAATCTATTCAAACCTTGAGGGATTTCCTGATGAATTAAGGTTTGCCCTTGGCTTGAGATTATTTCTGCTTGATACCAACGGTCTAAAAACTCAGCTTCTATGTAAAGATTGCCCGAACTAGGGTTCGGATAAATTTTCAGCCCTTGTAAGTCCGGTGAAGGTTCAAGACCGGTAATAAAACTCACTTGAATGGCTAAGGATCTTTCTGGTCCGAAATCACAGGAATTTTGTGCAGCAACAGTCAAAGCAAATTCTCCCTCTTCTTCCCAAAGGATCCGCACCTCCTCAGTCCCTTGTCCTCCTAGAATTCTTCCTCCCCCGTCAAGATCCCATTGGTAATTTAACCCCTCTTGTCCTTCAATTTTATAAGTAAATTCTCCTGGAGGCACGATGCTTTCTCCTGCTATTTCTGAGGGTTGTTCAGGGGCTGCTGAAACTTGAACAGGTA
>JABXHZ010000150.1 GCA_013373335.1 Cyclobacteriaceae bacterium
AAAACTTCAACTGTTTTGGACTTCCCATCCGAAGTAAACCGAAGTGGTCGATTGGATTTTCAGTATAGAAAACTCCAAATCACCAGTCAATCTGAAGTTTTCACAGATGAAAGCATCCTCTTTGAAAGTGAAATAGCTCCTGAAATCATCGCTTGGGAGTGGAACTTTGGAGACGGTAAATCCTCCAGCGAAAAAGATCCTGTACATGTATACGAAAATCCAGGAACCTACGAGGTTAAGCTAACTGGATATGACATTTTCGGCTGTTCCGCATTTGAAGTAAACCAAGTGCAAGTGACCAGCGCGGATGCCCAAGTCGTTATTCCAAACGCCTTCACCCCTAATGGCGATGGACTGAACGATTACTTCTTACCCAAGGCAAAAAACATCGAATCCATTACACTAGAAATATTCAATACCTGGGGTGAAAAACTCTTTTTCACCAATTCACAGGAAAGTAAAGGTTGGGATGGTACCTATCGTGGACAATTGCTGCCACCAGGGAATTATCTCTACAGAATCACCTATATCGATCGGGATTCTCAGCTAACTGAGAAAACCGGTGGTGTTACCCTAATCCGATAGATTATGAGAAGACTGTTTACGTTTATCATCCTTTTTATTGCCAGCCTGGGCCTTCGTGCCCAGGATGTGCAATATTCTCAATTCTATGCCAATCCACTTTACCTAAACCCAGCCATGGCTGGAGCTTCCGAAATGACCCGAATTGGAGTAAACTATCGGAACCAATGGCCTGGACTAGACCAATCCTTCAATTCCTATTCTGCATATTTGGATCATTTCATTTTCGGGGCAAATAGTGGTATTGGAATCATTTTTAACCGATCAGAGCAAAGCATGGCCAACCTCAGTGTTTCTGAAATCGGGGCCACCTATTCATACAGAGCTCGCCTAGGTTTCCGCTCCTTCCTTAGAGTCGGCGGACAAGTAAGTTACATGGATCGAGATGCTTACTTTGGTGATTTGGTCTTCGGTAGTCAAATCGATGATATGACTGGAGCGATTGGTGATTTTTCAGGCGAAAATTTGGGCGAAGACATGCGTCATCAGTTTGTGGATTATAGTTTCGGAATGCTTTTCCACAACGACAACTTCTGGTTTGGAGCATCAGCACATCATGTAACCCAGCCCAATATTTCATTTATCGATGGAGATATCAGTGAACTTCCCCTCAAACTCTCTGCTCATGGTGGAGTGAAATTAGACCTATCCGGTGGTACTTCGACTGAGTTTTTTAACCAACGAACCGGTACTCGAGAGCTTACTTTTGCTTTTAATTATAAAAATCAAGGTCCTTTTACCCAATTGGATTTGGGAACCCAAGTCAACATTCAGCCTTTGGTTTTGGGTGTCTGGTATCGGGGAATTCCTCTTAAAGAAACTGCTCTACCCAATCATGAATCAATCATTGCTTTGGTAGGGATATCCCTAGGAGGTGGCTTAGATATCGGCTATAGCCATGATTTTACTTTGTCTTCATTAGGAAATGCCAATACAGGTGGTGCACATGAGATTTCTATTCGCTATAGTTTTTTAGCAGGCTCTGCTAAGGGAGCAGGAAGAAAGTCATCCATGCCTTGTTTTAAATATTGATTTCTCATAAACAATAGTTGATCAAAGGGGCTTTATCTTAGGATAAAGTCCTTTTTTTATGGCAAAAACCTTAAGGCTTATTTTAGGTGATCAACTTAATGAATCACATTCCTGGTTTGACAAAAAAAACGACCAGATTTTTTATGTCATGGCCGAAATGCGTCAGGAAACGGATTATGTGATCCACCATATTCAAAAGATTATGGCCTTTTTCCTTGCAATGCGCGAATTCGCAGAAAAACTGGAAAAATCGGGTCACCAAGTCATTTATTATAAAATCGATGACCCGAAGAATCCCCAGAATTTGGAAAAAATTATTCACGACAGCATCCAAACCCATCAAATTGAAAAGTTTGAATACCAACTCCCTGATGAATACCGCTTGGATGAGCAATTGAAAGCAATTTGCTTAAATCTTGGAATCGAAACTGAAGCTGTAGATACCGAGCACTTTTTGACTGACCGAACCTTTTTGGCTGAATTTTTCAAAGGAAAGAAAACCTATCTAATGGAGTCCTTCTACAGGGAAATGCGCCGCAAATACAACATCCTGATGGACGGAAAGGAACCGGTGCAGGGGAGATGGAATTTTGATCAGGAAAACAGATCTGCCCTAAAGGATAAACGCCTCCTTCGGAAACCCAAAACCAACCCAAAAGATGTCCGAGAACTCCATGAAACCATTCAAAAATCCAAAATAAAGACCATTGGGAGGGTAGACGCTCAGCGATTCCTTTGGCCGACAAATCGGCAGGAATGCCTAGAGGTCTTGGATTACTTCTGCGAAAATTTGCTGATACATTTTGGAGATTACCAAGATGCCCTGACCACCTGGGATCCTTACCTCTTCCATTCCCGATTGAGTTTTGCGATGAACAGCAAAATGCTTTCACCTTTGGAAGTAGTACAAAAAGTAGAAAGGTATTGGGAAAGTCACCAAGACGAGATTTCCATTTCCCAAGTAGAGGGTTTTATCCGTCAAATCATCGGTTGGAGAGAGTATATGCGTGGGGTTTATTGGGCCAAAATGCCCGATTATGCAGAGATGAATTTCTTCGGGCACGATCGTAAGCTTCCGGATTGGTTTTGGACCGGAAAGACCAAAATGAAATGTCTTTCGGAAGCCATCGCTCAGTCGTTAAACCTAGCTTATGCCCATCATATTCAGCGTTTAATGGTTACCGGAAATTTCGCTTTACTTGCCGGAATCCATCCGGATAAAGTCGATCAATGGTATTTGGGAATTTACATTGATGCGCTGGAATGGGTAGAAATCACGAATACCCGTGGAATGAGCCAGTTTGCTGATGGAGGAATCGTCGGCACCAAACCTTATGTCTCTTCCGCAAATTATATCAAGAAACAAGGAAATTACTGCGATCACTGTGCCTACAGCCATCGGGAAAAAGTGGGAGAAAAAGCCTGTCCTTTCAACAGCTTGTACTGGCATTTCTATGAAAGGAATCGAGAAAAGCTGGAAAAGAATCCTCGGATTGGAATGGCCTATCGAACTTTGGATAAGCTCAAAAACAAGCAGGAAATTTTAGATCAGGCAGAGAAGTATTTGAATGAAATAGATATTCTTTAATCTAGCTGAAAAGCGAAAGACCCAAGAAGAAAATAATTATCGGAATTACCGCTGTCAAAACCCAATACCGGCCCGGTCAACAAGCGCCCCTCTAATCGGAAAGTGGCAAGTTTACCTAATTTCCAATCTCCATTCAGGGATATGCCACTAGTCTGGATTCCCTGATCGATTTCGCTAGTTGCTATAGCCTGAAAGGGATCATTGTAATATTCGAAGCGAAAAGCAGAGGCAAACTTCTCAGAGAAGCGCCGCTGCAGAATTGCAGACATTCCCCACCAGTTCCGATCAAAATCAAAAGCTAGGGTTCTCCTTCCACCATCCAAACCGGCGATTAAGCACCAGCCATCTCCCAACTTAAATTCCCCATAGAAATTAATGAAGTAAAGCATGGTTTCGGCTTCCAAGGGCTGATCAGTCCCTAAGAATGTGCTCCAATTCAGTTTGGTGTTTTCGTTGGGAGTATAAGTGGCTTGAGTGCCAAAAGAAGGTCTATTTCTACCGGGTATGGACCGAATCCGCTGCCATCCATTCAGATATAAAAAAGCAAAATACCAGCGCTCATCTTTTTGCCAGCTTAGCTTTACTCCTGTTTCAAAGTAGGGACTATTTTCAGCAATAATCGACCGAGATAAAGTCAGGTTTTCTGTCGATACTGCATTTTCAAAGCCAATGTGTGATGGAAGAACTCCGGCATCTATCCAAAACTTTCTATCCTTGTCCAGGGCCACGCCGATATTTGCTTGGTGAATCCACTGAAAGAGTTTGGGTTCATTGGCATAATTATCCCGGGCATAGGTTCCCTGCTGAATTCCCAAATTAGCCCGGAAGTAGTCGGTTTTTACGCCCAACGTTACCAAGGCCAAATTGATACCCAGCCGGTTTTGTTTGGTATGATTGTATAAAAATGGAAGCCGCTGTTCTTGACCCATTTGATCGATAAAATCATAGCCGTAATAGATATCCAAAAAGGCTGAGACATCGAATTGGAGATCATTTTTCTTTTCCTGCGAAAAGGCTGAAACCGAAATAAAAAAAAGAAAAACCAGGATTAGTCTTTTCATTTTTTGCCTTCTCCGTCTAATACAATACGCGTGCGCGGAAGTGCTTCGGGATAATTTTTCTGCAAAAATTCGATCATTTTCTCCCGTACATGTACCCGCAAATCCCAAGCAGTAGGTGAATTTCTAGCTGAAACCAAAATCCGAGTTTCGACAGTCCGCTCTTTTGCATCAGTTACCTGTAAGACCTTTACTTTTTTATCCCATAAGTTGGTATTCTCTAAAATCCGTTCCAATTCCTGACGCATGGCTTCAAAGGACACGGTATAATCAGTATATATAAAAACCGAACCAATAATATCTGCCGAGGTCCGAGTCCAATTTTGAAAAGGTTTTTCCAAAAAGTAGGTAGTTGGAAGCACCAGGCGGCGCTGATCCCAAATTCTCACCACCACATAGGTCAAATTGATTTCTTCGATCCAGCCCCATTCTCCTTCTACCACCACCGCATCATCAAGGCGGAAAGGTTGAGCAAATGCAATCTGAATTCCAGCTATCAAAGTCCCAATGGCCTTTTGAGCAGAAAAACCAATGATGATTCCAGCCACCCCCGCCGAAGCAAAAAGCCCTACACCAATTTTCCGGATTGGATCAAAAGAGACCAAAATCAAGCCTATCCCCAAAATGATAATGATGAAGTTGACAATCTTTTGGAGGATATTTAATTGGGTATAGATTTTACGCGCACGTAAATTATCCTCCTGACTGATATCAAATTGCTTTAAAAAGATCCTTTTTAAAATCCCCGTTAAGACGAGAAGACACCAAGTGAACCCGGAAATAATCAATATGGTATTCAAATGGGGTAACCAGCCTAGCAATCCTTCCCAGCTTTCCGACTGGCCTCGAAAATAAATTTTGGCAAAGACCAAAAGTAAAGTAACCAACAGGGGAATGATTAATCTGCGGTATATTTTCATCTAAAAATCAATTGGTAAGCTTTCAAATTAAACAAGGAATCCCATACGACAAAAAAAGCGGGAGTCAACTACCCCCGCTTCGAAATTAAATACAAAGAAAAATTCCAAAGGTTAATCTCCAATCCACTCCGCTACGAACAAGTTGGTATCCCTAGTACCTCCATTATTTCGGTTGGAAGAGAAGACCAAATACTTTCCATCATTCGAGAAAACAGGGAAAGCATCAAAGGTGTCATTCTCGGTGATTCTCACCAAGCCTGTCCCATCCAAATTGATCATATACAAGTTGAAAGGAAATCCTCGCTCCGTATGGTGGTTGGATGCAAAAATGATTTTTTCACCGGATGGGTGGAAAAATGGCGCCCAGTTAGCCTGGCCGAGATCGGTAATTTTTCGTAAATCAGATCCATCTACATTGGAAACATACAATTCCATTTCAGTAGGCTTCACCAAACCTTCAGCCAACAATTCCTTGTATTCAGCAATTTCCTCTTCAGTTTGAGGTCGCGAAGCTCTCCAAATCAATTTGGTACCATCAGGAGAAAAGAAAGCTCCCCCATCATATCCCAAATCATTTGTTACCTGACGCACGTCTGATCCATCAATATTCATTGTAAACAATTCCAAATCACCGGTACGCATGGAAGTAAATACGATTTTATCCCCATTCGGAGAAACGGTAGCTTCACCATCATACCCCGGTTCATTAGTCAATTGAGACAATAAATTTCCATCTAAATCGGCGGTGAAAATATCGTAAGTGTCGTATATAGGCCAAACATATTTCCCATCAGTGCGGCGCTCCGGTACCGGCGGACAGGCATCTCCCCCCAAATGAGTGGATGCATAGACAATGGTTTCATTTCCGGGAAGGAAATACGAACAGGTCGTACGTCCCAATCCCGTAGAAAGCCTTTTTGGAGCATTGTTTTTCAAATCATCGGTCTTCCAGTGGGTATAGAAAATTTGATCACATTCTGATCCCCAACCTGCATAATCGGATTGGAAAACCAGCATTTCATCATCAAAAGACCAATACGCTTCAGCATTATTTCCGCCAAAGGTCAATTGCTTGATATTACGTAGGTACTTCATTTCATTTTCGGACAGTAAAAGCGAATCCTGCGCAGTATGCTGAGCCTCATCATCAGCTACTGTCTCGGTGGCCTTTTGTGAGCAGGCCATGACAAACATCAATAAAATCAGAATTTGAAATCGCATGTTGGATATTAGTTGATAATCATTGCAGCGCGAAGATACCAATTATTATCTTTGGGCTAAACCGAAATTGAATAATGAAAATTTATCGCCTATCTATTGTTGCCGTAAGTTTATTGCTAGCCTGCAACAGCGCGCCAACTGATGAAATTCTTCTTCAAAATCTGAAAACCGATGTTAGCTACCTTGCAGCCGATAAATTGGAAGGTCGTGCAATCGGAACAAGCGGAGAAGAACAAGCGGCTACCTACTTGGCTGAGCGATTTGCCGAAATCGGAATTAGCCCAAAAGGAACCGATGGGTATTTCCAGGAATTTACTGTTTCCAAACCTACCAATCCCCACGAGGAGGCCGTGATTGGAACGGATGGAGAAGGAGTAACCGGACGAAATGTGATCGGTTTTATAGATAATCAATCTGAAAATACCATCGTTATCGGAGCGCACTTTGACCATTTGGGGTATGGAGGTGCCGGTTCTTTGTACCGAGGAGATTCCGCCATCCACAATGGAGCAGATGATAATGCTTCCGGCACGGCAGCGTTGGTCGCTTTAGCAGATATTTTGAAGCATGAAAAGCATCCTTCCAACTTCCTCTTCATTGCTTTCTCAGGAGAAGAAAATGGACTTTGGGGTTCGAATTATTTTGTAAAAAATCCAACCATCGATCTATCCACCGTGAATTACATGATCAACATGGATATGGTAGGTCGACTGAACGAGGAAAATACCTTAGCAATCAATGGGGTAGGTACCAGCCCAAGCTTTGTGGCTGCCCTGGAATTGGTAAATAGCGACAGCTTAAAACTGGTCACTTCTGAATCAGGAGTAGGCCCTTCTGACCACACTTCCTTTTATCTGCAGGACTTGCCGGTATTGCATTTCTTTACCGGTCAACATGAAGACTATCACCGACCTTCAGATGATTCCGAAAAGATCAATTACGAAGGCCTCCTAAAGGTAGTAGAATACATCCACCGGTTAATCGGACAATTGGATAATGAGCCTAAACTGGCTTTCACAAAAACCAAGGACAGTTCGGGAGATTCTCCTCGATTCACCGTGACTTTGGGAGTGGTTCCCGATTATCTGTTTGATGGAAAGGGAATGCGAATAGACGGCGTATCCGAAGACAAACCTGCCCAAGCTGCTGGCTTGCAAAAAGGAGATATCATTGTCCAACTTGGAGACTCTACCATTGTGGATATGATGAGCTATATGCGATCTCTAGGAGCCTTCCAAAAAGGAGATGAAGCTCAAGTCGTATACGAACGGGATGGAAAACAACTCGAAACTAAAGTGAAATTCTAAATTGAAAATGCCTCCCAAATCAATCGGAAGGCATTTTTATTTTAAACACTGAAATACTTCTTTGCCAAAGGTCATAACCTGACATTCAATGAATAAAATCAGTCGAGAAAGAAATAATCCCCTGGGTCTTGGAGAGCTCATCGCTGTAGCTCTTGGAGGCATGGTAGGTGGAGGAATTTTTTCCATTTTGGGAATCTCTACAGAACAAATTGGAAACACCACACCCATTGCCATTTTGATTGGTGGAGTTTTGGCTTTTTTTGCTGCCTATTCTTATGTCAAATTGGCCTTGCTTTACAAAGATGAGGGAGCAACCTATTCATTTTTTAAAAAAACATTTCCTCAAAGTCGAATGGCTTCTTCCATCATTGGGTGGCTTATTACTTTTGGTTATATCAGCACATTGGCACTTTATGCATTTACCTTTTCCTCCTATCTCTGTAGTCAAATTGAGACCTTAAACAATCCCATTGGACAAAAGCTAGTGGCGGGAGCGATTATTTCAGTTTTCGCCATTGTGAATTTGGTCAGTGTAAAGGGAATGGGAAAGGTAGAAGATGCCATGGTTTACACCAAAATTATCATCCTCTTATTTATTTCAGGATTGCTGGCTGGAAAAGGCGATTTGCAAAAGCTTCAACCCCTGATTTCAGCCGACACCACCTGGATGCAGGTTCTAATCGTATCCGCGATCACTTTTGTGGCCTATGAGGGATTTCAACTTGTGATAAATGCCTATGATGAAATGGATAAACCACAAGTGAATATCCCGAGGGCAATCTACATTTCTATTGCCATTGCC